>DATLKW010000188.1:0-10263 GCA_035538175.1 Gemmatimonadales bacterium
GTGCAGGGCGGTCTGCACGCGCTTCGCCTTGCGGTCGCCCCGGCGTACCATCGCCTCGATCCGCGTGCGCCGCGCCGCGACGAGCGCGAACTCCGCGGCGACGAAGAACGCGTTGGCAAGCACCAGGCCTACCACCGCGAGCAGGCGCAGCCACAGCGATTCCGGCATGGCCGCGGGAACATAGAGCGTGTTGCCCGGCGACGGAACGGCCCGATATTTTATGGAGGAGGGCTATGAGCGACGAGGGACGCGCGAGCGCCACGCTGCCGCTCGACGTACAGTGCACGCAGCGGGCCCCGGAGCGCGCGGCGGCCCGGCGATACCTGGCGGCCGCGCTCGCCATCGCGGCGGCCGTGATGGTCGTAGAGGCCCTCGGCGGGTGGTTCGCCCACTCGCTCGCCCTCCTCGCCGACGCGGGTCACATGCTCGCCGACGTGGCCGCCTTGGGTCTCGCACTCGTCGTCACCCAGCTCGCCCGGCGCCCCGCCACCGCGGAACGCACCTACGGGTTCCTGCGCCTCGAGATCATCGCCGCCCTCGTCAACGGGGCGGCCCTGATCGCCATTTCCCTCTTCATCGGGCTCGAGGCGTACCAGCGGTTGCGCACGCCGGCCGCGGTGCGCGGGGACGTGGTACTCGCCGCGGCCGGCATCGGCCTCCTCACGAACGGCGCCGGTGCCGTCCTGCTCCACCGCGGCCACGAGCATTCGCTCAACCAGCGCGGCGCCTACCTGCACGTCGTGAGCGATCTCCTCGGCTCGCTTGGCGCCCTCGCCGCCGGCGCGATCATCCTCGCCACGGGCTGGGTCGCCGCCGATCCCCTGGTCTCGCTCCTGATCTCGCTCTTGATCCTCCGCGGCGCGTGGCGGCTCGTGAAGGAGTCGAGCGACATCCTGCTCGAGGCCGCCCCCGCCCACATCCCGCTCGCCCAGGTCCATGACTGCATCGCCTCGATCCCCGGGGTCGCCTCCGTGCACGACCTCCACCTCTGGACCCTGACGAGCGGCGTGGTGGCCATGAGCGGGCACTTGGTCGTCGCGAACCCCGGCGACAACCAGCGCGTCCTCGAAGCCGTCCAGGCACGGCTCGGCGGAATGGGCATCCGGCACGTGACCGTGCAAATGGAGCGGGACCCGACGTGCGACTGAAGCGGCCGGGGCGGCACAATCATTGCCCCCTGGCCCGTGCCGACGTGACCGCGCGCCTTGTCTTTTCCGAGCGCCCCTCCTATACTGCGGCCCTCGTTTCCCACTAAGGGACCTCTTCGGCCCGTCAGGACGCAGCCCCTTGCAGATCCGCAACATCGCCATCATCGCCCACGTGGATCACGGGAAGACCACGCTGGTGGATCAGATGCTCCGCCAGGCGGGCGTGTTCCGCGCCAACCAGCAGGTGGGCGAGCGCGTGCTCGACTCGAACCCGCTCGAGCGGGAGCGCGGCATCACGATCCTCTCCAAGAACACGGCCGTCCGCTGGGGCGAGACGAAGATCAACATCGTCGATACCCCGGGGCACGCGGATTTCGGCGGCGAGGTCGAGCGCATCCTGCGGATGGTGGACGGGTTCCTCCTGCTCGTCGATGCTGCCGACGGCCCGATGCCGCAGACCCGCTTCGTCGCGGGGATGGCGCTCGCCCTGGGCCTGAAACCCATCGTCCTGGTGAACAAGATTGACCGGCAGGACGCGGAGCCCCTGCGCGTGCACGACGAGGTGCTCGAACTGTTCTTGGACTTGGAGGCGACGCCGGACCAGTTCAACTGTCCCTTCCTTTATACGTCGGGTCGGGCGGGGACCGCGACCCGCGACCTCCAGGTGCCGGGCACCGACCTCAAGCCCTTGTTCCAGACGATCTTGGACACCATTCCGGCACCCGCCGCCGATCCGTCGGGGCCGTTCCAGATGCTCGTCTCCACGCTCGATTACTCCTCCTACCTGGGCCGCATCGCTATCGGGCGGATCGAGCGGGGACGGGTGCGGGTGGGCGAGACCGTGGCACTCCTCCCGCTCGGCGCGCCCGGGCCCCTCGGCGACGCGCCGTACGAGCAGGCCCGCGTCGTGAAGCTCTTGGCGTTTGACGGCCTGGAGCGCGTGGAAGTCGAGGAGGCCTCGGCCGGCGACATCGTGGCGCTCGCGGGCCTGGTCGGCGTCGAGATCGGCAAGACCGTCACGGCGCCCGACTACCTCGAGCGGCTCGCCGGGATCGCGGTCGAGGAGCCGACGATCTCCGTGGACTTCAAGGTCAACGACTCGCCGTTCGCGGGACGCGAGGGCAAGTTCGTCACCGGTCGCCAGCTCCGCGAGCGGCTGTTCCGGGAGCTCGAGCGCAACGTCGCCCTCCGGGTAGAGGAGACCGACGATCCCCAGACCTTCACCGTGTCGGGCCGGGGTGAGCTGCACCTCGGGATCCTGATGGAGACGATGCGCCGCGAAGGGTTCGAGTTCCAGGTGAGCCGGCCACGCATCATCCCCCGGGAGGGCCGAAACGGCGAGCGGCTCGAGCCGTATGAAGAGTTGATGGTCGATTGCCCCGAGGGGTATCTCGGCGTGGTGATGGAGAAGCTCGGCCCGCGCCGGGCGGCGTTGCTCGACTTGAAGAACCCGGGCGTGGGCACGGTGCGGATGCGCTTCAAGATCCCCGCCCGCGGCCTCCTCGGCTACCGGTCGGAGTTCTTGACGGATACCCGCGGGACGGGGACTTTGCACCACCGCTTCTTCGACTACGGACCGTGGGCGGGACCGCTGTCGGGGCGGAGTCGGGGCGTGATGGTCGCCGACCGGGAGGGCGTGGCCGTGGCGTATGCGCTCTTCAATTTGCAGGAACGGGGGACGATGTTTGTCAGCCCGGGCGATCCGGTGTACGAAGGGATGGTCGTCGGGGAGAACGTCCGCACGGGCGATATGGACGTGAACCCGTCCAAGGAGAAGAAGCTCACGAACATGCGGACCACCGCGTCCGACGAGATGATCCTGCTCGAGCCACCGCGGCAGATCACGCTCGAGCTGGCGCTCGAATACATTGAGGACGACGAGTTGATCGAAGTGACGCCGTCGTCCATCCGGTTGCGCAAGCGAGCCCTGGGCGCCACCGAACGACGCAAGCTGGCGCGCCACGCGCGGGCTGCGGAGGAGTCGTAGGCGGAGTCGGATAGCTCGTTCAACCCAATCCCAACCTCAGCTGGGGGTGACAATGTTGTCCCGTGACACGCCGGACTGGACGCTTAAGCGTCGTAGCGACAGTCTCGGCGAGGAAGAATTCGAAGACTTCGAGGAGGACAAGGAGCTGGACGAAGACTTCGACGACGAGCTCGACGAGGACGAGCTCGACGAGGAGGACCTGGACGATCTGGACGAGTACGACGACTTGGACGACGAGTTCGACGACGAGGAGGACGAGGAGTTTCGGCCCCGCAAAGGGCCGCGGCGTGACTGGGAATAGGGACGGCCACAGGACCCTGGGCCCTGCCTGGGGCCAGCGTGCGACCTCCGGGCGCGGCCCTCGGCCGAACGGCGGGTCTAGGCAACGCGGCCAGGGCGGCGCTGGACCGGTGACCCCGGAGCGGAGCGGTCAGCCCGAGCGCCCGAATGCGGGAGCCAGAGTGCCGGCTCCCGCATCGCCGTTTGAGCCGCCCGCCGGCCTCCGACGTGATGAGTGCGCCGCCGACGAGCGCGCGCGAGCCATCACCTCCTGGGGCGTCCGTTGCCGCGTGGCTTGAGACCCTACGCCTCAGTTCGAGCCGTTCACGCGCCAGTCCTGGAGTGTGCGCGATGGCCACTGACATAAAGCAGATGGAGCATCCCCTCGGACTCCTGCGGTTGGGCTACGCCCAGCCGCTGCTGGAGCTCACTGCTCGGCAGTGGCATGAGGGGGTCGTCCAGCAGCGGACTCAGCGGATCGTGGAAGAGACTCCAGTGGTCATCGTGTACAATGGCACCCCACACGTCGTCATGATGGCCACGCCGTCCGACCTCGAGGACTTCGTGCTCGGCTTCAGCCTCTCGGAAGAGCTGATCCGTTCCCCGGCTGATCTCCATGGCGTCGAACTCGTGCGCTACAGTCAGGGGATCGAGGTACAGGCGACAATTGCCGCGGCGTGCGAGGCTGTGGTGGCGTCTCGCAACCGTCGACTGACCGGCCGCACCGGCTGCGGGATCTGTGGGACGGACAGCATCGCCGCAGTCCTGAAGGAGCTACATCCGGTGGCGTCCGGTACATCGGTCGAGCCCAAAGCGATCCTCGCGGCCCTGGAATCGCTCGTAAGTCACCAGACGCTGAACGCCGCCGCCGGCGCCGTCCACGCGGCGGGGTGGGCCAACCTGGACGGCGTGGTCGAGTTCGCCCGAGAGGATGTCGGCCGCCACAACGCCCTCGATAAGCTCATCGGCGCTGCCCTCAAGCGCGCCGTGAACGCCCAATCGGGGTTCGTCGTGGTCACGAGCCGAGCGAGCTTCGAGATGGTGCAGAAGGCCACGGTGCTGGGGGCGCCACTCCTCGCCGCCATTTCGGGGCCAACGGGCCTCGCGGTCCGCGTGGCGGAGCAGGCGGGCCTCACGCTCGTGGGATTCGCCCGGGGCGAGCGACTCACTGTGTACACCCACCCCGAGCGCGTCCGCTAGCCTCGCCGCACGCTCTCGGGTGGGCCCGGGGCCGCGGTGGTGGTCCTCGTTCCGTTGCAGTACACCCTCGGGTAACGCCCGCACGTCACCTTAGGTGAGGTGCACGGTCCAGCGCACGGCGCGAATACTCCCCTTCGCGTCCCGGCTGTGACCCGCGATCCGGAGCACGCCGTCCTGCTCCTCGGAGACGGCCGCGGCGGCGCTCTGTCCCCCGGCCAACGCCCCCAAGTCTACCATCCGCCCCTCCGGCGTCCGAAGGAACGCGCGACTGAGAGCGCGGCCCTGGTCATCCCTCTCCCCGGTCTCGCTCGCGCCCACGATGACGCCCAGATCGTTGATGGCGCTCGCAAAGCTCGTCCGCCCGCCGAGGGTTCCGAGATCCACCATGCCCGTCTGCTCGGTCCAGAGAAACGCATGCCGGCTGCCGCCCACGATCTCGCCTCGGTTGTTGATCCCGAGCGCCACGCCCGAGGCTTCGCCGAGGGTGCCGAGATCCTGCATGCCACCGGTCGCGGTCCACAGAAATGCGTGCGGCTCGCCCGATTGCGTCTCCGCGAGGCCCACGACGGCGCCGCGGTCGTTCACGTCCTGCGCGATACTGGTAGCGCCCCCCAGGGTGCCGAGATCGAGCATCGTGCCCGGGTCAGGGATGAAGAACGCGTGCTTCCTCGCGTCGCCCCGGACCCCGCTGAACCCGGCCACCTGCCCCAGCCGGTTGACGGCGAGCGCCTCGCTCTCGCTCCCACCGAGCGTGCCGAGATCGAAGCTCAGCCCCTCCGACAAGAGATAGGCGTGAAACTCCCCGCCACTCGTGTGCGCCCCGCCCACGATCTCGCCCGCGTCGTTGATGTCTGAGGCTGAGCTCTTGACGCTGCCCGAGCCGCCGAGATCCACGAGCCCCTGGGCATCGGTCCACAAGAACGCCCGGCCGCGGCCTGAGGCGTCGCGGCTCGTGCCCACGACGTGGCCCGCCCGGTTGACGGCCTTCGCCAGGCTCACCGACCCGCCCAGCGTGCCGAGCTCGTGCATCGAGATTTCCGTCCGCCCCCCCGAACTCCTCGGCCGATTGGGCATCGAGCGTGCGCCATTGGGCCCGAGCCCGATAGCGGCGGCGATCGCGGATCGTATCTTAGCGCGCGGTGAAGCTCTTCGGAGGATCCACGCCATGCCCTACCAGTTCCTCGTCGACACGTATGCGACCGAGCGGCTCAAGGTGTTGAGCGTCTGGAGCATGTTTCAAGACGGGGACCTGCCGGTCCGGCCGCATCCCACGGACCGACGTGGCCGGAGCGTCCTCGAGCATATGGTCCACCAATGTGTGAGCGAGGACCTATGGTTTCGGAACATGCTCGGGATCGACGTGGGAGCGCCGCCGCTGCCCGATCCGGAGACGCGGCTTGCCTTCCTCGGCCGCTATGCCGCGGACTCGGCGAAGCGCTTGGCCGCGCTGCAGGGGAAACGCGACGACTGGTGGGAAGCCGAAGTCGCGTTCTTCGACGTGCGGCGCAGTCGCGCCTGGGTAATGGTGCGGCGGATCGCGCATACGGCGCATCACCGCGGGCAGCAGGCCACCCTGCTGCGGATCTTGAACCGCGATGTCCACAGCACCTACGGGCCGAGCGCCGACACCGGCGGGCTCTTCCAGCAGCGTGCCCCGACGGTCTATGCGTATCGCGACGAACCGGCGCTGCTGGAGGGGGAGGGCGCGGGCGGCCGAAAGGTACCGCTGCCCCGGCGCCCGGCCGGGCCCGTCACGGAGCGGCCGGGAAAATGAGGCTCGCTCGCGGGCGCTGCACGGGCGCCCAGCGAGGCAAGGCGGCCTTGACAGCGTCTGGCAAAGCCTGTACTTCGAACTCATCTGCCTCAGCAAGGAAGGCGTTCGCTCGTAAACCTCCGTCCCGATCGAGGGGACGGAGCCGCGCGGTGAAAATCTCCGTACAGCCGCAAGGGAGCGTGTGCTCATGGTGCAGATAACCCGCCGCGACTTCGTCACAGTCGGAACGTCCAGTGCCGTCGCTTTCGCGTTCGGCTCCACCACGGCGCTCGGCTTCGACCTCCGCCAGGCGGTCCAGGTCAAGCAGCAACTCCACATCGCCGGTGCCAAGGAGTCGCACTCGGTGTGCCCGTACTGCGCCGTCGGGTGTTCATTGGTCGCCTATACGGCGCCGGCCCCGGACGGCTCGACTCGGCTGCTCCAAATCGAGGGCGACCCCGACAGCCCCGTTAACGAGGGCCGGCTCTGTCCGAAGGGCGCCACCGCGATGCAGCTCGCCGTCAGCAGCCGACGCGTGGAGCAGCCGCTGTACCGCGCCCCCGGGAGCGATCATTGGCAGGAGATGGCGTGGGACGAGTTCCTCGACCGGCTGGCCCAGCGCATCAAGGAGTCGCGCGACGCGACCTTTGTCACTGAAGACGCGAACGGGAACACGGTCAACCGCTGCGAGGGCATCGCGTTCGCCGGGGGCGCCGCCTTCTCGAGCGAGGAAGGGTACTTCGCTGTGAGGGTGATGCGTACCCTCGGCCTCATCCACATCGAGCAACAGGCCAGAGTCTGACACGGCCCCACGGTGGCCAGTTTGGCCGCCACGTTTGGTCGGGGCGCGATGACGAATCACTGGCGGGACATCAAGAACGCTGACCTCATCCTGATCAATGGCGCGAACCCCGCCGAAGCGCACCCGGTCGGGTTCCAGTGGTTCGTCAAGGCCAAGCTCGATCCGAAGCGGGGGCCCGGCGCGGGCGGCGGCGCGAAAATCATTCACGCTGACCCGCGCTTCAGTCGCACCTCGGCGCTCGCCGACCTGTACGTCCGGATCCGCACCGGGACCGACGTCGCCTATTTCGGCGGCCTCATCAACTACGTGCTGGCGCACAACCTCCACCACGCGGACTACGTCCGGCACTACACCAACGCGTCCTTCATCGTGAAGGACGGATACGGCTTCTCCGAGGGTCTCTTCAGCGGCTACGACCCGGCAAAGCGCGCCTATGACGTCGCGTCCTGGGCCTACGAGCCGGACGTCGCGGCGAACGCCGCGTACGAGGCCGCAGGGCAGGAGGCGATCGCGCGCGGCGAGGCCGGGTTTGGCTTCGCCCAACGCGACCTGACGCTGCAGCACCCACGCTGCGTGTTCCAGCTGCTCAAGAAGCACTACTCGCGCTACACGCCCGAAATGGTCGCGCAGATCACCGGCATTCCCACAGAGCAGTTCCTCGAGATCGCCAAGCTTGTGGGCGAGATGGGCCGCCCGGACAAGGTGATGACGATTGTCTACGCCGTGGGACTCACCCAGCACACCACGGGCGTGCAGCTGATCCGGTCCGGCGCGCTCCTCCAGCTGCTGCTCGGCAACATCGGCCGTCCCGGGGGCGGCATGAACGCGGAGCGCGGGCACGCCAACATCCAGGGCAACACCGATCACGCCCTCTCCTGGGAGATCCTCCCCGGCTACCTCCGCATCCCGGCGCCGGGCCAGAAGACGCTCGCCGACTACGTGGCACAAAGCGCCCCCAAGAGGAACGACCCGCACGCCTGGAATTACTTCGGGACGAACTACCGCAAGTTCATGGTCAGCCTCTTGAAGGCGTGGTATGGGGACAAGGCGACGGCCGAGAACGAATACGCGTTTGCCTTCATTCCCAAACCGGCGGGCAACAGCTCCTGGATGTCGATCTACGACGCGGCGCTCAGGGGCCGGATGCAGGGGGTCATCTTGTCGGGGATGACGGCGACGAGCATCGGCCCGGACTCAAACCAGGTCCTCCAGGCCCTCGGTAACTTGAAGTGGCTCGCCGTTATGGATGCGCTGCCGACGACCAGCTCGGAGTTCTGGCGCCGCCCCGGGGTCGATCCCAAGAGCATCCAGACCGAAGTCTTCATGGTACCGACCACCCACTGGATCGAGAAGGATGGCTCCTTCGTGAACAGCGGGCGGTGGTCACAGTGGAAGGATCAGGTCATCCCTCCGCAAGGCGCAGCGCGCCATGACCACTGGATCCTCGCCGAGCTGTTCCACCGCGTGAAGAAGCTGTATCAAGACAAGGGCGGCAAATTCCCGGCGCCCATCATGGCGCTGACCTTGAAGTACAAGGATCCGCGCAAGCCGGAGCTCGACGAGCTGGCTCAGGAGGTCAACGGCTTCGACCTGGCGACCGGCAAGCGCCTGGACACGTTCGCGAAGCTCAAGGACGACGGGACCACGAGCGCGGGCGACTGGATCTATTGTGGGAGTTATCCCGAGAGCGGCAACCTGATGAAGCGCCGCAACGGCATCCAGGACCCCGCCAAGAACGACCCCACCGGGATGGGCTTCTACCCCGGCTGGGCCTGGAGCTGGCCACTCAACCGGCGCGTCATGTACAATCGGGCGTCGGCGGACCTCAATGGGAGACCATGGGATCCCGCTCGGGCCGGCATCCGGTGGGACGGCACCGAGCACAAGTGGGTCGGGGACGTGCCGGATTATCCCGCGACGATGGATCCCACGGACCCGAAGGCGTGGGGGCCGTTCATCATGACGGGCGAGGGCGTGGGTCGGCTGTTCTCGAGCTCGCTCGTCGACGGCCCCCTGCCGGAGCACTACGAGCCGATGGAGGCGCCGATCCCGAACCCGCTCCATCCGGCGCAGTCTGAGTCGCCCGTGGCCTTCCTGTACGACAAGCAGGCGGGGCGGGCGAACCGGTTTGGCACGGTGCAGGACTACCCCTATGTCGCCACGACCTATCGCCTCACGGAACACGAGCACTACATCACGCAGCACGTGCCGCTGCTCGTGGGCCTCCAACCGGCTCCGTTCGTCGAGCTTCCCGCAGAACTCGCCCAGGAGAAGGGCATTCAGAACGGCGACCGCGTACGGGTGGCCTCGAAGCGCGGCAAGCTGGAAGTCGTGGCCATCGTGAGCCGCCGCCTCGGGGCCGTGCAGGTCGGCGGCAAGAAGGTCTACCAGATCGGCATCCCCATCCACTGGGGATTCGTGGGGATCGCGGCCGAGCGGGATCCCGGTAAGGGCGCGAACTGGCTGGCCAATGCCCTCACGCCGTTCGTCGGTGACGCGAACGCGCGAACGCCTGAGACCAAGGCCTTCCTCGTGAACGTCGAGAAGATCTGATGGCGGGCGCGTACGGGCCGGCGACGGCCGTCGAGCCCTGGACGGACCGCCGGCGGCGGGCGCAGGAGCTGGAGGAGCGCTATCCGTTCGCCGCCGAGCTCCTGCGTCTCTACGGGGCGCTGCTCGACGTGCAGGAGCAGGCCTTTCACGCCGCTCGCGCTACGCGCCCTCCGGAGCGCACGCTCGCCCGCTACATCGCCGAGCGCGTCCTCGCGGAGGTGATCGACGTGACGGTGGCGCAGGGGCCGCCGCGCCTGCGCGAGGCCGCGACGGAACGCTCGCGGTCGGAAGATCGCGAAGCGCTCGTGGCCCGTTGGCTGAAGGGGGATGACCAGCCTGCCGTGGATCGGTACTTGGCACGGGCGTCGAGCGCTCCGGTCCTCGAGGCGCTGCATGAGGAAGCCACGTGGGCCGAGCGCGGGCCGCGCGACGGGCGGCATTGCCCGGCGTGTGGCGGCCTGCCGCAACTCGCCTATTTCTCACCGAGCGGCGACGATCTGGTGACGGCGCCGCGGCGGCTGCTCTGCTCGCGCTGCGGACA
>DATLKW010000189.1:0-4176 GCA_035538175.1 Gemmatimonadales bacterium
CCTCCCCCTTACCCGCGTGCTCGAGGTCGGAGACTTGGCCGAGGTGTTCGACGTCCCCCGCGCCCTGCCGGCCATGCGGGGCCTCACCCCGCTGCGGGGGCGGCTCGTGCCGGTGGTCCACCTGGGGGCCCTGATGGCCGACGGCACGCCCCCCGTCACGCGGGGACGCACCGCCGTGCTCGTGGAGCTCGGCGCGGGCGAAGGGATCCGCCACGTGGCGCTCGAGGTCGACGACGCCGACGACGTCGTGCGCGAGGCGGCACTGCCCGTGCCACCGGGCGAATCGCTGCCCTGGGCGTGGGGCGTCGCCCGCCGCCGCGGCGCGCTCGTGCCGATCCTCGACCTGGACGCGCTGGGAGACCGCATCGGATGACCGCCGGAGACGATGTCCAACTCGTGACCTTCAAAGTCGCCGGGCAGGATTTCGCGTTCAACATCTTCCAGGTGGAGCGCATCCTGCGCTACGAGACGCCCGCGCCCCTTCCCCAAGCGCCCGAGTTCCTCGAGGGCGTGCTCCAGTATCAGGGGCGAGCCGTGCCCCTCGTCGATCTGCGCAAACGGCTCGGCGTCCCGGCCCCCCATCGTGAGGAGACACGCAGCATGATCCTCGAATGGGAGGGCGGCAAGCTCGGCGTCGTGGTCGATGCCGTTACCGAGGTCCTGCAAGTCGCCGCCGAACGCATCACCTCTCCCCCGGGGATCGTGAAAGGCCTCGCCGCGGAATACATCACGGGCCTCGTCGTCACGGACGGCCGAACCATCATCGTGGTCAACACGGCGCGGTTGCTCTCGTCCACCGAGAAACTCGCCCTCGAGACCGCGCTCGAACACCCGGCGAAGCCGTGAGCCCAAACTCCCCGCTCCCCGCCCTCAGGGCCGAATACGACGCCATCGCGCGACGCCTCGACGGCGCGACCCACGGCGCCGAGCGCGAGGCGCTGAAGCGCGAGATCATCGCCTACTTCAAGCTCGTCGACGGCTTGATCGGCGAGCTCTCCGCCTTGAAAGAGGACATCCGCAAGCTCGTCGATCGGTTCAAACAGCTCTCCCCGACGACCGCCGAAGCCGCGGCGCCAGAGTTCACGGGCGCGCGCCCGGCCGTCCAGGCCGACCACCTCGGGGCGTCGACCTTCATCGAAAAGGGGTGGAGCCTCATCTCGCTCGGCGACTACGCGGGCGCGATCCAGGCGCTCCAGCGCGCCCTCCAACTCGCCCCCGGCGAGACGCAGGCCGAGTCGCTGCTCGGGTGGGCCCAGATGCTGCACGAGGAGTACGACGACGCGCTCGCCACCTTCCAGAAAGTCCTCATGAAGGAGCCTGCCAATTCGCTCGCCCGCATTAACGTGGGCTATATCTGCCTCAAGAAGCGCATCTTCGGCGAGGCGATCGAGCACCTGTCCAAAGCGATCCGGCTCGATAACGACAAGAAAGCGACGCTCTACGCCCACTTCTACCTCGGGCTCGTCTACCTGCAGCGCGAGATGTACGAGGATGCCCAGACCTTCTTCCAGAAGACGCTCAAGCTCGGCCCCAACCTGATCGAGGCGTATTACGAGCTGGGACGGGCCTTCTGGTTTGCCGGCGATCAGGACCAGGCCAAGGGCATGTGGGCCGAAGGGTTCAAGGCCAACAAGTTCAACCCCTGGGGCAAGAAGTGTCAGGAGACGCTCGCAGCGGCGCTCCAGGGTCAGGAGCCGCCGCGCTCCTAGCGCTCGCCTCCCTCCTCGTCCAGGCGCCGCTCCCGACCGCTGTCACGGTGGGTCGCGTCACGGCGGTCGCCTGGCCGGCCCAGGCGACGCTCGCCACGGCGCTCGCCGAGGCCGCCGACCGCACCCCCGCCTTCCCGGGCGTGGGCCCCCTGCCCGAGCGCCCCATCCGCGTGATCTTCGCCCCGACCCGTGGCCGCTTCGACTCGCTCACCGCCGGCCGCCTCCCGAGCTGGAGCGAGGGGGCCGCCTCGCCTGAGCGGGGAACGATCGTCCTCCTCGCCACCGGATCGCCCGAGCGCTTGTCCGGCGCGCTGCGCCACGAGCTCGCCCACTTGGCCCTGCGCTGGCGCGTGCGCCGGCGGCTCCCGCTGTGGTTCGAAGAAGGGTACGCGGCCGTCGCCGCGCGGGAGTGGGACCGGCTCGATGATCTGCGGCTCAACTGGCAGGTCGCGCGCGGCGTCGAGCTGAGCCTCGACGACGTGGACGCGGCCCTCCGCGGCGACCGCGCGGACGCCACCACCGCCTACGCCCTCGCCACCACGGCCGTGCTCTTGCTCCAGCGCTGGGGCGGGGAAGCGGGCCTCGCCCCCCTGATTGCCCAGCTTGGCTCCGCGCCGAGCTTCGACGCGGCGCTGCGCGCTACGTACCGGCTGACTGAGGGGGATTTCGAGACGCGCTGGCAGCGCGACGTCCAAACGCGGTTCGGTTGGCTCGGCTGGGCGAGCGCCGTGGGATTGTTCTGGGCGGTGCTCGGCCTCATGCTCGTGGCGCTCGTCCGGGTGCGGCGGCGGCGCGATCGCGCGCGCCGCGCCGCCCTCGACGAGGGGTGGGAGGTGCCCGAGCAGGACGGCCCAACTCCTTGACGGCGTTGGAATTGGCGCGTAAACTCCTCGGCTTATGCCAGACCCGAGCGTGGCGCGCTCGCGACTGCACTTCGGACCGAAGAACTGGGTGTTCCTGGCCGCGGCCGCGACGACGCTCGCGGCCGGCTACTGGCTCTTGCACCAGGGCTCGACCACGGCCGCGCCGATCCTGCTGGTTCTGGGCTACTGCGTCTTCTTCCCGGTAGGTCTCGCCCTCTAAGCTTCACCGCCGGTGCACGGGGCGAATAGCTCAGCGGTTCAGAGCGCCTGCCTTACACGCAGGAAGTCGGGGGTTCGAATCCCTCTTCGCCCATTGGTGTATCAGACCGCAACGTGAGGACTACGCGTGTGAGAACCCTGCGACTCGTGATCGGGCTGGCGACGATCGCCACTACCGCTCGAGCCCAACTCGCCACCCCCCAGCCCACCGAGAAGCTCCTCGTCTTGACGGTCAACCCGAAGACGGGGGCCGACTCGGCGATGAGCGTCGCCCTGATGGACGTCGCGCGCGAGCGGCTCGGGTCGATGGCGCGCTACAAGGTGAACGTCGTCCAGAAGGCGAAACTGTGCGAAGCCCTCGCCGCCTCGGACTACACCTGCAACGTGTTGCTCGACGAGACCCAGGCGAACCAGCTCGCCCGCTTCCTCACCGTCAGCGCCTACACGTCGGGGACCCTCGAGCGCAGCGGGAACGGCTTCAACGTCAACATCCGCGTGCACGACATCGGCGGCTCCGGGCTCGCCTTCCTCTTCACGGTGCCGAGCGGCAACCCGGGGACGGCGGCGTCGGTCGGGGAGACCATCGCGCAGCGGATCAACACGGTCATCCGGGCCGCCGAGCACGCGCGCGAATGCGTCGACCAGCGCACCAAGAGTCAGTTCGGACGCGCCCTCGACGCCGCCCGCAAGGCGCTCGCGATCGAGCCGAACTTGCCGGCCGCGCACATCTGCATCGCCACCGTCTACGAAGCGCAACACATGGGCGTGGATAGCCAGCTCGCGGCCTATCAACGCGCCACGCGGGGCGACTCGGTCAACGGCACCGCGTGGGACAACATCGCCCACCTCTATCAGCAGAAGGGCGATACCCTCAAGGCGATCGACGCGCTCACGCACCAGCTCGCGGGCGAGCCGCAGAGCATCCAGCTGCGCCTCGGGATCGTCGAGCTCCTGCGCCAGCAGAAACAGTACGAGCGCGGCCGGATCCTCCTCGACGACTGGCTCGCCAAGAACCCGGGCGATCAGCGGGTGGTCGAGTTCCGCCTGCGCGTGTGCATCGAAGGCGAACTGTGGCGCTGCGAGTTGGACGGCTTCGTGGAGCAGATCAAGACCGACTCCGCCAAGGCGCGCGACAGCACGGTGCTCAAGTCGGCGCTCGGGGCGGCGCAGCAACTGTCCGACACGCAGCAATTGCTGTTCCTCACGCACACGGCCATCAGCCGCTTTCCGAAGAACAAGGAGTTCTGGAAAGCGCTCGGGTCGGCGTTCGACTTGAAAGGCCAGAATGACTCTTCGGTTTGGGCCTACAAACAGGCGCTGGCCCTCGACCCGTCCGACGCGGGCAGCGCGCTCCTTATCGCCAAGGCGATCGTCGACGGCACGAC
>DATLKW010000190.1:0-5687 GCA_035538175.1 Gemmatimonadales bacterium
GTCGAGCTCGGGCCCTTCGCCGGGGTGGGGGTGACGCGGGTGGGGGACTCGCTCGCGGGCGAGGTGCTGTACGACTCCCGGTTCGGCGTGCAGGCCCGCCCGGGCGCGACCGCCCGCTTCGTCGCGGGCCGCGCCCGCGACTGAGCGGCTCCGTTATCTTACGGGGCATCCCTAGCGAGGCCCCATGCCCCTGACCGCCGCCGAGCGCGCGACGCTGATCGAGCGCTACGCCACCGGGCCCACCCGGCTCGCCGCCGCCCTCGGCGCCGTGCCGCGCGAGGCGCTCCAATGGAAGCCCGGTCCCGCGCGCTGGTCCGCGCACGAAATCGTGGTGCATTGCGCCGACAGCGAGACCAACGCGCACATGCGCCTGCGCTTCCTGCTCGGCGAGCCCGAGCCCTTGATCGTGGGCTATGACCAGGACCGGTGGGCGGTGGCCTTCGATTATCATGCCCACCCCCTCGAGCCGGCGCTGGCGACGGTGCGGGCCGTGCGCGCGAACACGGTGCCGCTGTTGCAGCGGATCCCGGAGGACGGGTGGCGGCGCGTGGGCCGGCACACGGAGTCGGGCCCGTACAGCGTCGAGGACTGGCTCGCGATCTATGCGGAGCACTTGGAGAAGCATTCGCGCCAAATCGAGCACAACGTCCAAGCCTGGCGGGCGCGATGAGAGGCTTCCTGACGCGGCTGGTCATCACGGCCCTGGGCCTCTGGGTGGCCGAGACCATCGTCCCGGGGATTCGGATCGACGGCTGGGGTCACTTGATCGTGGCGGCGCTGTTGCTCGGGATCGTGAACGCCGTGATCCGCCCCGTGATCCTGGTACTGACGCTGCCGCTCACCGTGCTCACGCTCGGCCTGTTCATTTTCGTGGTGAACGGGGTCTCGTTCTGGCTGGTCGCGTGGCTGGTGCCGGGGTTCGTGGTGCACGGCCTCTGGGCCGCGGTGCTGGGGGCGATCGTCGTGAGTCTCACGAGCTGGTTCGCCTCGGCGTTCGTCGGGGGGTCGGGCCGGATCGAGCGCTATCGCCGGATCGAGGTGACCGGGCGCCGGCTCGACTGATGGACCGCACGTTCGCCGTTCTCGGCGCCGTCGCGGGATTTATCGCCGTTGGGGCCGGCGCCTTCGGCGCCCATGCGCTCCGGGCCCGTCTCACGAGCGATCAGCTCGCCGCCTTCGAGACCGGCGTCCGCTATCAGATGTATCACGCCCTCGCGCTGTTCGTGGTGGCGTGGGCGACCACTCGCTGGCCCGGCCCGCCCGTGCGCATGGCAGGGTGGCTGCTCGTCGCCGGTATCCTGATCTTCTCGGGCTCACTGTACGCGCTCGCCCTCACGGGTGCGCGCGGGCTGGGTGCCCTGACGCCCGTGGGCGGCCTGGCGCTCTTGGCCGGGTGGATCGCGCTTGCGGTCGGGGTCGCGCGGGGATGAGTCCCGCGTACGCGGGCGCCGCCTCCCGAGCCGCCGGAGACGGGACCACGGGCGAAGCCCCGATCCCGCCCTCCGAGCTCGAGACCCCCGCGCTCCTCCTCCATCTGGACGTCGTCGAGCGGAACCTCGCGCGGATGGCCGCTCGGGCGCGGGCCCTCGGCGTCGCGCTCCGCCCGCACGCGAAGACGCACAAGTGCGTCGAGCTCGGCCGGCTGCAGCTCGAGCACGGGGCGCGCGGACTGACGGTGACGACGCTGGTCGAGGGGGAGGTCTTCGCGCGAGCGGGGGTGGGGGACCTCACCTGGGCGTTCCCGATCGATCCCGGCCACATCGACCACGTTCGGCGCATCGCGCGGGACACGGGGGCGACCGTTCGCGTCGTGGTCGACGACCTCGCGGCCGCCGAGGCGCTCGCGGGCTCAGGCCTCCACGTGTGGCTGAAGGTGGACTGCGGCTATCACCGAGCCGGGGTCGATCCGGCGTCGCCCTACGGGCTCGCCGTGGCCAGGGAGCTCGGCCGCGAGCGCGGGCTCGTCTTCGACGGCATCCTCAGTCATTCGGGACACGCCTATCGGACGCGCAACCGGGACGAAGCGGCGCGGGTGGCCGAGGCGGAGCGGAGCATCATGGTTGCGTTCGCGGAGCGGCTGCGGGCCGAGGGCGTGCCGGTCCGCGAGGTGAGTGTCGGGTCGACCCCCGCGATGGCAGCGGCCGCCGATCTCCGGGGCGTGACGGAGGCGCGGCCGGGGAACTACGTCTTCTTCGATCGCACGATGGTGCTGATCGGGTGTTGCGAGCCGGAGGACGTAGGGGTCACCGTCTTGGCGACGGTCGTGTCGCATCAACCCGGGGCCCAGCATTTCGTCGTGGACGCCGGAGCGCTCGAGCTTTCGAAGGACACCGGGCCGGCGCACGTGGGGCCCGCAGCGATGGGCGCGGTGCGGGGAGCACCCGAGCTAACGCTCGCGACGTTATCGCAGGAGCACGGCCTGATCCGCGCCGAATCTCCGGCGGTGCTGGAGGGGCGATTCCCCGTGGGGGCCAAGCTCGAGATCATCCCCAACCACTCCTGCCTCGCCGTGGCGCACTTCGACGTCTACCACGTGGTGCGGGGCGCGGGCGACGCGGCACGGGTGGTCGGGCGGTGGAGCGTGGCCCGGGGACGATGACGGCACCGCCGCCGGCCCTCGCGGCGCTCGCCTGGGCGCTCGTGGGGCCGCCGGTCCTCGCGTTTGCCGCGATGCGTCCCCGTCGCGGGGCCATCACCGCGCATGTGACCCTCATGAGTGTGAGCGCGATCATCGAGATCGCCATCGTGATCGGCTTCTCTTTCCTCATGCGTCCGAGTCCCCGTCGGGCCGCGCTCGTCGCCTTGCCGTTCTTCAAGATCCATCTCGCCTTCGCGGTTGCGGCGCTCGCAGGACTCACCTGGCAGCTCGCGAGTCGCGCGGTGCCGCGCTGGCGTCCGTTGCATCGGCAGACGGGGCCCTACGTCGTGCTCGTGTGGTGTCTCGCGCTCGTAACGGGGATCTACAACTACGTGTTTCTGTATCTGATGGGCCGCCCATGAAAACTTTCATTCGTCATCTCGTGCTGTGCTCGCTCCCTGTTCTGTTCGGCGCTGGTTCGGGCCGCTATTTCACGACGATTCAAGGCTCGTGCGCCGCGATGGTCGGGGCGTTGTTCGCCGGGAAGTGTGCGGGTCGCCAACGCGAGTATCGCGTGAAATTCGAACTCGGCGGCGCCGCGGCGGGCACGTTAATCGCCGCCTCCCTCGGGGCGTGGTTGGAACACCGCCGCCGCCGCGTCGTACAAGGGGCAGCCGTGCCACTCGAAACCACTACTCCCGTAGGAGAGCAGTCATGACACGCATCGCGCCAATCGTCTTGCTGTCGTTCGTCGTCGTCCCGACGCTCGCAGCGCAGGATACGACGCATGCCCCGACGCCGGCTCCCGCGGCCGCACCGGCCGCGGCCCCTGCCGCCTCCGCCGCCGCGGTGGAGGTCACCGAGCTAGCGCTCGCGAAGTCGGTCGTCGATCGGCAGCCCCAGGACACCGCCACGGCGTTCGCGCCCGATGTGGGCCAGGTCTTCTTGTGGACGAAGGTGAACGGGGCGGGAGGGGCGAGCATCCATCATGTCTGGTTCCATGGCGACACGCAGGTCGGCGACGTCGAGCTTCAGGTCGGCGGGTCGCCGTGGCGCACGTGGAGTCGCAAATCCGTTCCCGCGGATTGGACCGGCGCGTGGCACGTCGAGGTGCGGGACGCCGCGGGCACGGTGCTGAAGCGGATCGATTTTCGCGTGGGGCAGTAAACGGTCTAGCTTAGTGGCGTCGGCCCCCGACGCCGCCACGCACGACACTCCCGGTGGCCTGGGCCGCAGTGCTCCCCAGGCCGCCTCGCGGTAGGATGAGCGCGGCGGTTCGGGGAGCCGCGGTCGCGGCGCGAGCTCGGCTCTCGAGTCGGGCCGATCCCTGCTCGAGCGCGGCCTGTGCACCCCCGCCTCCCGCTCCCCCTCCCCCTCCCCCTCCCTCTACCGCTTGCCCCGAGGCGCTTCGTGAGCGCCCGAATCCCGGCTCCGCGGAGCGTCCGGAGGCGAACGCGAGTCCCCCGCCCGCGACTCGCCGGACGCTGCCTCGCGACCCGCGACCCTCAGTGAACCCGCTGGGCGGCGGGTCTGCGGTAGGCGCCGACAGGTGCGTGAATCGTACGTGCGTGAGGGGGCCCGCAGATGCGGGCGCCCGCGGGCGCAGGGGTGCCACAGCCAATGACCGGACCACGGGGCGGGCCGGTGCCGCGACGGCGTTGGGGGGCGTGGGCGCCGGCGTCCGGGGACGCGGCGCAATCGCTGCGGGGCCAGCCGGGCGAGGCGGCGCAGTGGGCCGCCGGGGCGGCGCGGCGAACTGCAACGCGTCGGGCGCCTGACCGGGGCTCGGTCCGAGGGTAAGGCCGAGCACGCTCATCGGCGGCGCCGCCGGGGCGAGATCGGAGTGAAGGGCCCGCAGTCGGAAGAACGGCTCGAATCCGAAGAACGGCTCGACGACGATGAACTGGACGCCGTTCGCGCTGCAGTCGGGACATGACGGCGTCAGGGTATCGCCAGGCACCGTGTCCATCGACGGTGGGGTGGCGACCTCCTGCCGGGCGTAGACAGGTGGAGCCACGGTGTAGCTGACGACATCGTAGCTCAGCGATCCGTCCCCGAGCATGCGCTGCACGACGTCAGAGAGTGCGCCTTCCGGGTCCGCGCCGGACCAGCTCGGGACGAGCGCCTCCTCGTCCCACGCGGTCGCACGGACGAATTCGTCGAACCGCAGCGGGTCGGGGGACAGCGCGGCGAGCACCATGCCGGTGCCGTCGGGCTCGGCGACGACCCAGGCCGGGTGGTCGTCGCTGCCGCGAATCTCGTAGGACCCGGCGCGGACGAACGGATCGCTGTCGGGCGTGCGGGGGAACAGCACCTCGACGCGGCCATCGGTCCGGCGATGCAGCACGATGAGGTTGCCGTCCTGGCCCGCCTCCACGTAAACGCGCACCGACGTGCCGCGCGTGACGGGGCCTTGCTGATCGAGCCAGACGCGCACCACCCGCGTGGGCGCGGGGTGCGCGGCAGGTGCTGCGAGGAGCAGGACGACCAGGGACGCGATCACAGTGTCGGAAGCGAGCAGCCCGCTTGGTAGTAAGAATTAGTACCCCGAGCGCGCCGGGGGTGTTTCACAAGCACCGCAGCCGCTCATAGGCCTTGGATTGGAACGATCTGACCGGTCGTCGCTGTGTCGCCTGGCCTTGGCTGGGTCGATGAATGAACGGTGCCATCAGCCTTGACACGCCAAATTATCGCGCCGTCCTCATCGACGATCTATACCTCAATGCCGAATTGTTTGCCGACCTCGGTGTAGTCGAATGCGAGTTCGAATGCGAGGAACATCTGCGCGTGAACCGCCGGGACCGGCCGTCTCGGGATCCGGCCTCGCCCGGGGGGGGCGCGCGGAAGACCGATCCGACGGCTCCGCCGCGTGACGGCCGCCGCGCAGCAGCCGGAGTCGGGCGTCCGCGACGACCCATGATCGCGTGGTCGAGCCCGTCAAGCGCCACACGGCTCGCAGCTCCGCTAGAAGTTGCGTACGTCGCGGGTGGGCGTCGATCCACGCCTGCAGGGCTGCCGCTTCCTCGGGGGAGCAGTCGCCTTCCACCAAACGCAAGAGGTCGATCTCTTCAATCTCGCAGAGCACGTGGGCCTCCGTGCGAGAGCCCGG
>DATLKW010000191.1:0-6050 GCA_035538175.1 Gemmatimonadales bacterium
GACGCAGGGCCCCGCAATCAGGAACGGGGCGGCCCCGAAGTACGGCCCCATGTCAGTCTGGTCGGACAGCGAACTCGGAGCGCGCGGCCTTCGCGGCCGATGCCCCAGCCGAGGCCCCCCGCCGGCCGCGGCCGTGCTGGCGCGCTGCACCCACGAAGCCGGCGAACAGCGGGTGCGGGCGGGTCGGCCGGGACTTGAGCTCGGGGTGAAATTGGCACCCGATGAACCACGGATGATCCGGCAGCTCGATCATCTCGACGAGCGAGCCATCGGGTGACAGGCCCGAGGAGCGCATCCCGAACTCCGCCAACACGTCGCGGTACGCGTTGGACACCTCGTAGCGGTGCCGGTGGCGCTCGCTCACCTCGAGCGCGCCATAGGCCTGGGCCACGCGCGACCCGGGCCGCAGTTTGCAGGGGTACGCGCCCAGGCGCATCGTCCCCCCCATCTCCTGAATCCCCTCCTGCGAGCGCATCAGGGCGATGACGGGATTCTCGCACTCGGGCGCGAACTCGCTCGAGTTGGTATCGGGGAGCCGGACCACGTTGCGGGCGAACTCGATGATCGCCGCTTGCATGCCGAGACAAATGCCGAAGAACGGCATCCCGTGCTCGCGCGCCCACCGGATCGCTTCCAGCATTCCCTCCACGCCACGCACGCCGAACCCGCCCGGCACCAGCAGGGCGTCATAGTTCGCGAGCAACTCCCCGGTCGCCTCCTGGTCGGTGAACCGGTCGGAGGCGAGCCAATCGGTCTGCACCCCGCAGTCGTTCGGGATCCCGCCGTGCACGAGGGCCTCGTGGATGCTCTTGTAGCTGTCCGCGAGCTCGGTGTACTTGCCTACCACCGCGATCCGCACCCGCTCGGGCGGCGTGAGGATCTTCTCGACCATCTGGGCCCACCCGCGGAGGTCGGGTTCTTTCGTCTCGAGGTGCAGGCGGGTGCAGATCTCCCGGTCAAGCCCCTGCTCGTGCAGCTTGAGCGGGATCTCGTAGATCGACTTGACGTCCGGACTCTCCACGACGCAGCCGAAGTCGACGTTGCAGAATTGCGCGATCTTGCGCTTCAATTCCTCCGAGAGGGGCCGTTCGGTGCGGCACACGAGCATGTCGGGCTGGATTCCGATCTGCATCAACTCGCGGACGGAGTGTTGCGTGGGCTTGGTCTTGAGTTCGGCGGTGGCGGCGATGAAGGGCACGAGGGTGAGGTGAATGAACAGCGTATTGTCACGGCCCACCTCCTGGCGGAACTGCCGGATCGCCTCGAGGAACGGCAGGGACTCGATGTCGCCCACCGTGCCCCCGATCTCCGTGATCACGACGTCGTGCTCGGGGGCGAGGCGCCGGATCGATGCCTTGATCTCGTCGGTGATGTGGGGAATGACCTGCACCGTCGACCCGAGATACTCGCCGCGGCGCTCCTTCGTGATCACGGCGAGGTAGATCCGCCCCGTGGTCACGTTGTTCACCTGCGACAGCGACCGGTCGATGAACCGCTCGTAATGCCCGAGATCGAGATCCGTTTCGGCGCCATCGTCGGTGACGTAGACCTCCCCGTGCTGAAACGGCGACATCGTCCCGGGATCGACGTTGATGTAGGGGTCGAATTTCTGGATCGTCACCCGCAGCCCGCGCTCGACGAGCAGGCGGCCGAGCGACGCCGCCGCGATACCCTTCCCGAGCGAGGAGACCACGCCCCCCGTCACGAAGACGTACTTCGTCGAGCTCACGAACTCACCTCCCTCAGTTGACGCAGCAGTTGGGCGTCCACGTAGCGTAAGTCGTCGGCTGTGTCCACGCCCGGCGCCACCGGCCCCACCACGTCGGCGACGCCGATCGGCATCCCGTAGAACAGCGGGCGCAACTGCTCGAGCCGCTCCCACTGCTCCACCGGCACGGGCGGCAGGCGGACCCACGCCCCCAGGGCCTCGCGGGTGTAGGCGTAGACGCCCACATGCTGGCGATACACGACCGCCCCGCTGCCGTCCCGGTCGAACGGGATCGGGGCGCGCGAGAAGTACAGCGCCCGGCCCCGCGCATCCACCACAACCTTGACGCGCGCCGGGTCGTCCGCGAGGGCCGGGTCGAGCGCGCCCGCGGCCGTCCCGATCGGATCGCCCGCGCGCACGCGCTCGAGCGCGCCGCGCAGCGCGTCGAGCGCCACGAGGGGCTCGTCGCCCTGCACGTTGAGAATTAACTCGAAGTGTCTAAATGCTTTATCAGCAACGACTTCGGAGACTCGCTCGGTGCCCGACTGATGCGCCGCCGACGTCAACACGGCCTCGTAGCCCGCCTGCTCCACCACGGTCACGATTTCGCGGGCGTCGGTCGCGACGACCACGCGATCGCACACGCCCGCCTCCACGACCCGGCGCACGACCCACAGGACGAGGGGCTCGCCTGCGAGCGACAGCAGTGGCTTGCGGGGGAGGCGGCTGGAACCGAGCCGCGCCGGGATTACACCGAGGATAGGCACGGGGGAAGATACAAAATCCGTGCCGTGGCGTCTAGCCCTCAGCGCGCCACTCGGTCAGCGCACGCTAATCGCTAGCCGACGAGAGGCTTAGCGCCGGAGGCGTCGGGCGGCAGTTGACGCTCCGGCGCCCCCGTTTCACACCGCGGCGTGGGCGACCTTGAGGAAGTTCTCGAGCACGCGTTTCCCGTGCGCCGTGCCGATGGACTCCGGATGGAACTGCACCCCGTAAATCGGAAACTGGCGGTGCTTCAACGCCATGATCTCGCCGTCTTTGGGGCGATCGGCGCTCCACGCCGTAATCACGAGCTCCTTCGGGAGCGACGCGGGCTCGAGCACGAGGGAGTGATACCGCATCGCCGTGACCGGGCTCGGGATGCCCTCGAACAACTCGTCCTCTTCGTGGAGCACCGCGCAGGTCTTGCCGTGCATCACGCGATCGGCGCGCACCACGCGGCCGCCGAACGCGGCCCCGATCGCCTGATGGCCGAGGCAGACGCCGAGGATCGGCACCTGCCCGGCGAGCGCCTGGACCAGAGGCACCAAGATGCCCGCCTCGGCCGGCGTGCAGGGACCGGGCGAGAGCACCGCCGCGGTGGGCTTGAGGGCCAGCACCTGCTCGACCGTCAGCGCGTCGTTCCGGTAGACGACGGGCTCGGCCCCGAGCTCGCCAAAAAGCTGCACCAGGTTGTAGGTGAACGAGTCGTAGTTATCGAGCACGAAGAGCACGGCTGAAACCTAGCGGCCGTGAACGCTCTTGGCAGGGCCTCCGATTCCGGCTATGCCTTGGCGCGCTCTTCCCACTCCTCGAGCGTCCGGGGCCAGTCCTCCTTCAAGAGCCGCGAGAGGGCGCGATCGGCGAGCAGCCGGCCTCCCGTTTGGCACGTGGCACAGTAGTTCGCCTCGTTCTGGGCGTAGCGAATGCGCTGCACCGGCGACCCGCACACGGGACAGGGCTCGCGGTAGCGGCCGTGCACGGCCATCCCCTTCCGGAAGGCCGTCACCTTCTCCGGGAATTCGCCACCCGCCTCCCGCGCGAGCCGTTCGACCCAGGCACTCAACGTCCGGCGCACCGCGTGGAACAGCCGCTCGCTCTCCTCCAAGGAGAGTTGCGTGGTCAGCCGCAGCGGCGAGAGGCGCGCGGCGTGGAGAATCTCGTCCGAGTAGGCGTTGCCGATGCCGTCGAAGGTCCGTGGGTCGGTGAGCGCGCGCTTGAGCGCATGGGACTCCCGACCCAGAGCCGCGCGAAATTGCTCGAGTGTCGCACCGAGGACGTCGAGACCCCCCGGATCGTGGGCCTTGAGGGCGGCTTCCCCCCGGACGACGTGCAGCGACGCCCGGTGCTTCGTTCCAGCCTCCGTGAAAAGCAGCGTGCCGTGAGCGAAGTCGTAGGCCGCAAGGCCGGAGCGACGGGGAATGGCCGCCCCGAGCGGCTTCCAATGCAGCCGCCCCGCGATCATCAGATGGATGACGAGAAACCGCTCCTCCTCAAACGCCAGCACGATCCGCTTGCCCAGGCGGCTCACCTCGGTCACGACCCGGCCCGCGAGCTCGGTGATCGGCGGATCGGCCGTGCGGACGACGAAGGGGCTGGCGACGCGAATCCGCTCGAGCCGCTCCCCCACCACGCGCGGCCGCAACGCGGACAAGTACAGGGCGATGTCGGGAAGTTCGGGCACGCTGCTACACCGCGATGGGACCGGCGCCGGGTGTCAGGAGCGGAGCTGCGGTCAGCGGAGGAAGCGTTCGGCGAGCTCCACGAGGGGCCCGTCACCCTCGGCCCGGGCGCGGGCGAGAATCCGCGCGACGTGCGGGACGAGCTTGAGCTCGCCCCAGTAGTACCCCGTCGCCTGCTCGGCACTCGCGGTCTCACCGGCGCGCGCAGCCTCGAGGAGCGCGGCTGCGGCCGCCGCGTCGAACCCGGGATCCGTGCGAGCGGGCAGGCCATAGTGCCGCCGCGGCCGGCCCTCGCCTCCAGCGTCTTCCTTGATGAACGCGCGTGACATGGCGCCTTGGGATCCCTCACCCGCGCGGATGATATGCCTTGTGCACCGTGCGCAGATAGTCCCGGTCCACATGCGTGTAGAGCTGGGTCGTGCCCAGGTCCGCGTGTCCGAGCATCTCCTGCACCGCGCGCAGATCGGCCCCGCCTTCGAGCAGGTGCGTGGCGAACGTGTGCCGCAGGGTATGCGGCGTCACCCGCTTCGTGAGGCCGGCGAGCCGCGCCGCCCGCTTGATGATGGACCACGCGCCCACGCGCGACAATGGCGTCCCCCGGGCGTTGAGAAACACGATCCCCCGCCCTTTCCCCCGGTCAAACCGCGGCCGAATCTCGCGCACGTACAACGCCACCGCGCCGAGCGCCCGCCGGCCGACCGGGACGATCCGCTCCTTCCCACCCTTGCCGAAGATGCGCGCCACGCCCTCCTCGTACAGGACGTCCTGCAGCGCGAGCCCCACGAGCTCCGAGACGCGGGCGCCAGTCGCGTAGGCAAATTCGAGCAGCGCGCGATCCCGGATCGCCAGGGGCTCGTCCGTGTTCGGAGCGTCGAGCAGCCGCCCCACCTCCGCCGCCCCGAGCACGCTGGGCAGGCGGCGCCACTGCTTGGGTGACTCCAGCCGCTCGCTCGGGTCGCGGGTCGCATGCCCTTCGGCCATGAGAAAGCGGTAGTAGGTGCGAACGGCCGAGATCTGGCGCCGAATCGTCGCCGGCGCCAAGCCCAAATCCTTGAGGTCGTACACGAATTCGCGTAACGACGCCGCGGTGACCGCGTCGGGGCCGCGGACCCCCTTCGCCGCCGCGTGCCGGGCGAGCCGCCGAACATCCCGCAGATAGTTCGCCACCGTGTGGGGGCTCGTCCCCGCTTCGAGCGCGAGGTAGTCGCGAAACAGGCCGACATGGTAGGCGCGGTCGATGCCGTCCGCGGTGCGGGCGTCCATACGTCAAAGGTGGACGAGACGCCCCGCCCGTCAATGAGCCGGCAGCTCAATCGTCCGGCGTGAGGGGCTCACACGCGCCGGGAAGTACGCTGGGTCTCCGAGGATCGGGCCAGGCGCCGCACCGCGCGTCGCTCGGCCCCGCCTCAGAGCCAGCGGCGCACCTGCCCGCGATACGCGCGATACGCGTCGCCGAACTTCTGCTCGAGATACAGCTCCTCGCGCGCAATCACGAAGCGGTCGATGAGGAGGATCGCGACGGGAAACGCGACGCAGGGCCACACGGAGTTCACGAGCAACGCGACCCCGAGGTAGAGGGAGGCGAGGCCCAGGTACATCGGGTTCCGGGTCACACGATAGGGTCCTCGGACGACGAGCGCGGTGGTGGGTCGCGTCGGATTGGGCGTCGTTCCCGCGCGGCGGAAGAGGAGTGCGGCAGTCCCCACGAGCAGCACGGCGGCCCCAAGGAGCGTGTAGCTCAAGAGCCGGACCGCGAAAGGGAGGTCTCGCCACAGCCGGACCGGCCACAGCCTGTGCACCAGGTAGGCCGCAAGGAAAACGCCTGCGTAGATCCCGGGCGGGAACACCCGGACGCCGGACGAGTCGCGCGACGGGGGCGGCACGGAAGGCCTCCTCTGGAT
>DATLKW010000192.1:0-1950 GCA_035538175.1 Gemmatimonadales bacterium
CCGAAGATCGCCGGCTGGCTCTACACCGAACTGCACGACGTGATCAACGAGTGGAACGGCTACGTCCGCTACGATCGCTCGGAGAAGGAGCCGGGGCTCGGGGAGCTGGTGGAGGGCATGTCGCTCCGGGACCTGCACGCAGCGTTGTTTCTGACCGTGGGTGAGGAGCTGAGCCAGAGCGTCGCGCCCGGGACGCGGCTGCGCGTACCGATCTACGCCTCGTTCCTGAGCGCTCGGACGGCTGCCGGCGATAGCCTGACGCTCCGCGTCCGTCTCTCGGGGTGGAACACCCTGGGCGAAGCGCATACCTATTGGGAGACGGCGCGCCGCGTCTCCTATCATCCCTGGATGACGGGCCCGCTCGAGCCCCTCGACGTCACCATGCCCGACGAACCGGCGGTGCTCGTGCTCGCCGTGCGGCTGGAGGATGCGACGGGTGCCGTGCTGCATCGAAACTTCTGCACCTTCGTGGTCGAGGGAGATCCTCCCGACGAAATCCGGCTCGCGGACGGTCGGCGCGCCCGCCTCTTGCGGATCGACCCGGCGCGCTTTGACTCGGCCGCGTGGTCGCTCAAGCAATGGACGGTGATGGACGGCCTCAAGGTGAACGGCGCAGGGTGGGGATTCTTCGAGTATCGATGGCCGTGGCCGTCGGGGCTTCGTCTGGCGGATGTCGACAGCGTGGCATTCCTCGCGGAGGTGTCGTCCAAGCAGCTGTTCGGCAAGGATCGGAGTGGGGCAGGCGAGATCGCGGGTGACTACATGCGCGGTCAGGGCACCTTCGATCCGAGTCGCAACCCCAACGCCTACCCGATGACGGACACGCGACGGTTCCGAAGCGCCGTAACCGTCCGCATCAACGGCGTCGTCGCGGGTCGTGACACGCTCGACCACGACGGCGCGGATCACCGCGGGATCCTCTCCTGGCACGTTCAGGAGCGCGACCGGCGGTTACGGGAGGCGGGCTCCTACGGCCGACTCTTGCGCCTGGCGGTGCCGCGCGAGGCGCTCGAGCGCGCTGCGGCGGCGGGCGAGGTGGTGATCCGGTTGGAGGTCGACCGAGACCTGCCGGGGGGCCTCGCGATCTACGGCCGGCACTTCGGGCGCTATCCCCTCGATCCGACCCTCCTATTCGTCCACCGGCCGTGAGTGTCCCGGCCGCGGGCCTGGTGTGGCTCAGCGGATCCGGTCTCCCGTGGCGAAGTCGAACAGGGTCGTCCGGCGCAGGCCGTAGTAGGCGAGCCAGTAGTTACGCAACCCCTGGACGAACTGAGCGACGGCCTGGTCCTTTTCCGTCTGCCCGATGTACAGATTGTCGATGGTGATGCGCCCGATCACGTAGCGGTTGTAGGCCACCTCGAAGCGTTTCGCGGCGACGGTATCGGCCTTGGCGAGGAGGGCGACGGTGCGCCGAGCCTGCAGGAGCTCGAGCGCCGCATAGCGGGCCTCGTGCGCCGCCTGCGCGATCCGCGCCCGCGACTGACTCGCGACGCCGTCGCGGGTTGCCTCGGCGGCCTGGATCTCGGCGCCGTGGGCGCCCCACTGCCACAGCGGGACCTGGAGATTGAGCGTCAGTTGGCGCGACTGCAGCAGGTTCTGGTAGACGAGCGCCGCTTCCGGTGCCGTGGCATTGAAGCCGACGCTCGCGGTGAGGGTCGCGCCCATCCCCCGCAGCAGCCGCGCTTCGGCGAGCTGCCGCTCGGCCAGCACCGTTTGGAGCGCGACATCGCTCACGACGGGTCGGTTGTGCAGCGCCTCGGCGACGGCGCGCGCGGTATCGACGTCGAACTCCGGGACAAGCCGACTCGCCCCGACCTCGAGCGGCGCGTCGGGCGGCAGGTTCAGCACGAGGCGGAGAGCGGCCGTCGTGCGGTCGTATTCCAGGCGCGCGGACTCGAGCGCGCTGCGGGCGCGCAGGAGCGCGAGCTCGCTTTGCAGTAAGTCGTTCTC
>DATLKW010000193.1:0-19960 GCA_035538175.1 Gemmatimonadales bacterium
ACCGGCGAAGAAGATGTACCAGCTCGCCTTGTAGAACTCGGCGCGCGACGCGAGCACCATGGCCCAGACGCCGAAGAACAAATTGAAGAGTGTGAACAGGCTCGGCACGACGATCACGACGCGCCGCATCGAGGGGCGGGGGAACCGGTTCACGGTGCGAGCTCCGCCAAGACGCTCGCCCCGGCGCGCACGCGGTCGCCCACCGCCACGCGCAGGGCGGGGCGGGCGGCCGCGGGGAGGAACACATCCACGCGGGAGCCGAAGCGGATCATGCCCATGCGCTCGCCCTGCGTGGCGCGCGCTCCCGGCGTGCCATCGGTGACGATGCGGCGGGCGATGAGGCCCGCGATTTGGCGCACGAGCACCGTCCCCGCCGCCGTGCGCAGGACGACGGAGGCCTGTTCATTCTCGAGGCTCGCTTTGTCGCTCGCGGCGTGGAGGAAGCGCCCCGCGTGGTAGCGCACGAGCTCGACGGTGCCCGAGGCGGGATAGCGGTTCACGTGCACGTCGAACACGCTCATGAAGATCGAGATCCGCGTCGCCGGTGCCTTCAGGTACATCGGCTCGTCTAGGTCGCGCACGTCCACGATCTTGCCGTCGGCCGGTGCGATGACGTAGCGGTCGCCGCGCGGGCCCGAGCGCGCCGGGTCGCGGAAGAAGACGAGCAGCCAGACCGCGACGAGCACCAGCGCCGCCTCGGGGCCCCAGAGCCATGGCGACCCCCGAGCGACCCAGGCGCCGAGCGTGACGACCGCCCAGCCCGGGAGAATGAAGGGCCAGCCCTCGGGGGCGATCTTCACGACGCCTCCAGGGCGCGACCGGTGAGGCGGGTAAAGGCCTCGCGGTAGCGGGCACTCGTGGCCGCGACGACCTCCGCCGGCAGCGGTGGGGGCGGGGCGTTCCCGTCCCACGCCCCGCGCCGTTTCAGGCCCGCGAGGTAGTCGCGCAGCGGCTGTTTGTCGAAGCTCGGCTGGCTGCGGCCCGGGGTGTAGCGGTCGGCGGGCCAGAAGCGCGAGGAGTCGGGGGTAAGGATCTCGTCGATCACGAGGAGGTGGCCGTCGGGGGCGGTGCCGAACTCGAACTTCGTATCGGCGATGATGATGCCGCGGGGCTGGGCGTAGCTGCGGCCCGCCGCGTACAGCGCGAGGCTCGCCTCCTTCAGGCGCTCGGCGAGCGAGCGGCCGAGGGCGCGCGCGACGGTGTCGAAGGTGACATTCTCGTCGTGGCCGACGTCGGCCTTGGTCGCCGGCGAGAAGATCGCCGGTTCGAGCCGCGCGCTCTCGACCAGGCCCGGCGCCAGGGCCTCGCCGGCGAGGGTGCCGGCCTTCTGATACTCCGTCCAGGCGGAGCCCGCGAGGTAGCCGCGGACGACGCACTCGAACGGCAGGGGGGTGGTGCGGCGCGCGAGCATGGCGCGGCCGGCGAGCGCCGCCCGGTGCTCGGCGAGCGCCGGCTCGCGGGCCACGATCTCGTCGGGATCCGTCGTGAGGAAGTGACTCGGGATCACGGCCGCGAGCCGCTCGAACCAGAAGGCGCTGAGCTGCGTGAGCACGGCTCCCTTGTCGGGGACGGCTTCGCCGAGCACGACGTCGAAGGCACTGACGCGGTCGCTCGCCACGAGCAGCAGCGTCTCCCGGTCGACCTCGTACACCTCGCGCACCTTGCCGCGCCGTACGAGAGGCAGGGGGAGGGCGCTCACGACGAGGGGGGGCGTCATACGCGCACCTCGACCGTCGCGACCGCGGGTGTCACGGCCTCGATGCGGTGCAGCACGCCGGGGAGCACCTGCGCAAGAAACTCATCGACCTGATGCGGGGCGCGGCCCACGTAGCTCGCCGGCTCGAGTTCGGCGGGACCCAGGGCGACGTCGAGGCTCTTGAACGCCGGATCGCGCGCCAGGCGCTCGAGTACGTCGTTCACCGTGCCCTGCTCGGCCATGGCCTGCGCCACGGCGAGGCTCGTGGTGCGAATCACTTCGTGGAGGCGTTGCCGGTCGCCGCCGGCCTTGACGCCACGCATGAGCAGGCGTTCGGTGGCGAGGAAGGGGAGCTGGGCCGCGACGTGGCGGGCCACCACGGCCTCGCGCACTTCGAGGCCCGCGGCGATGTTCGTCGCGAGCACGAGGATCGCGTCCGTCGCGAGGAACGCGTCGGGGAGCACGAGGCGGCGATTCGCGCTGTCGTCGAGGGTGCGCTCGAGCCACTGCTCCGCGGCGGTGTGCCAGGCGTTCCCGAGGAGCTCGATCACGAACCGCGCGAGGCCGGTGATGCGCTCGGCGCGCATCGGGTTGCGTTTGTAGGCCATGGCCGACGAGCCCACCTGATCGGGCTCGGCCGGTTCGAGCATTTCCCCTTCGTGCTGCAAGAGGCGCAGATCGGTGGCGAGTTTGGCGGCCGACTGGGCGACGCCCGCGAGCCCGCCGAGGATCTGGGCGTCGAGCTTCCGCGTGTAGGTCTGCCCGGTGACCGGAAAGACACGTGTGAAGCCCATCTTCAGCGCGACGCGGGTGTCGAGCTCGCGTACCTTGTCCTCGTCGCCGTCGAACAGGTCGAGGAAGCTCGCCTGCGTGCCGGTCGTCCCCTTCACGCCCCGGAACGCCAGGGTGTCGATCCGGTAGAGCAGCTCCTCGGCGTCGAGCACCAACTCCTGCATCCAGAGGGCGATCCGTTTGCCCACGGTGGTGAGCTGGGCCGACTGGAAATGGGTGTAGGCGAGGCAGGGCAGGGCGCGGTAGCGGCGAGCGAGCTTCGCGAGCGCGACGAGCACGGCGGCGAGTCGGCCGACGAGCAGCCCCAGCCCCTCGCGCATCACGATCAGGTCCGTGTTGTCGGTGACGTAGGCGCTCGTGGCGCCGAGGTGGAGGAAGGGGCGCGCCGCCGGGGCCTGCTCGCCGAGGAGATGGATGTGGGCCATCACGTCGTGGCGGATGCGCTTTTCGTGTTCGGCGGCGCGCTCCAAGTCGGCGTCGTCTAAGTGGGCGCGCAGTTCGCTGAGGGCGCGCTCGGGGATGTCGAGTCCGAGCTCGCGCTGCACCTCCATCAGGGCGAGCCACAGCCGGCGCCACAATCCGATCCGGCGCCGTGCCCCCCACAGGGCCTGCATGGCCGGGGAGGCGTAGCGCTGGGAGAGGGGCGAGCTGTAGGTCAAACGGGGGCCTTCGCGCGCGCGCCCAGCTTGCGCCAATCCGCGAGGAAGTTCTCGAGTCCGCGGTCGGTGAGGGGGTGGAGCAGGAGCTTTTTCAAGACCTCCGGGGGGAGGGTGGCCACGTCGGCGCCGATCATCGCCGCCTCGACCACGTGGCGGGGATGGCGGATCGAGGCCGCGAGGATCGCGGTGGCAAGTTGGTAGTTGTCGAAGATGACGCGCGCCTCGCGGATCACGTCCATGCCTTCTTGGCCCACGTCGTCCAGCCGGCCGATGAAGGGGCTCACGTAGCTCGCGCCCGCTTTGGCGGCGATCAGGCATTGGACGCTCGAGAAGCACAGCGTCACGTTGGTCTTCACGCCCTCGCTCGCCAAGCGCCGCACGGCGACCATGCCCGCTTCGAGCATCGGGATCTTCACGACGATGTTGTCGGCAATCTTGGCGAGGGCACGGCCCTCGCGCAGCATGCCGTCGGTGTCCGTGGCGACGACCTCGGCGGACACCGGGCCCTCGACGAGCGAGCAGATCTCCTTCAGGACGTCCTTGGGATCCAGGTCGCCGGCCTGTTTCGCGAGCAGCGACGGGTTGGTGGTGATCCCGTCGATCAGGCCCGCCTGGGCGGCCCAGCTGATGTCTTTGAGGCTCGCGGTATCGAGGAAGAACTTCATGGCATCAGGCCTCGAGGTAGAGGTCAGAGGGATAGCGTACCGCCGTGAGGTACAGGCCTTGGGGCGGTGCCGGCGGGCTGGCCGCCTGGTTGTCGGTGGCGGTGAGCAAGCGGGGGAGGTCCTCGAGGGGGCGCCGGCACAGCGCGATGTCGACCATCGCGCCCACGAGAAACCGCACCATGCGGTGTACGAACCGGTCGGCCTCGATTGTGAACGTCACGCCCGCTCCGTCAGTCCGCGGCGCCCACTCGGCGAGCGCCACGCGGCTGCGGTAGTGGGGTCGGCGCGAGCCCGCCCCGGTGGCGGCGAGGCCACGAAAGTCGTGCTCGCCCGCGAGCAGCGTGGCCGCCTGCTGGAGCCGCGCGTCGTCCAGGGGGCGCCCGAGCGCCCACTCGTACCGGCGCCGAAACGGCGAGTGCGCGGCGTCGTCCGTGCCGATCACGTAGCGGTAGCGCCGCGCGACGGCGCTCTTGCGGGCGTGAAACCCCGGCCGCATGGGGTGCAGCCGCTCCACCCAGATGTCGCGCGGGAGCAGCGCGTTGAGCGCCCGCTTGAGCGAGCCGGGGTCGGCGTCCCAGCGCTCGGCGGCGGCGAACCCGACGCCCTGTCCGAGGGCATGCACGCCCGTATCGGTGCGGCCGGCGCCCGTAGCGGCGGTGCGACGCCCCATGACCCGTTCGAGCACCGCTTCGAACTCGGCTTGGACGGTGCGGCCGTTCGGTTGCCGCTGCCAGCCCGCGAACTGCGCCCCGTCGTAGTGTGTCACGGCGAGGTAGGGCCGGCTCGTCACGGGCGAAAGATAGGGCGAAAGCAGGGGTCAATCAAGACGCGCAACCCGTTGTGGCATTTGACAGAAGGCGATTTTTCGGGGTACCTTTGGCTCGCCCGAAAACGGCCCCACACCCGTGTCGTCTGACCCCGCCTCCGCGCCATTACCGCGGGCCCTCGCCGCCCTCGCCCACGGCCACTCTCTCGACGAGCGCCACGCGAGCGAGGTGTTCGGCGTGGTGATGCGCGGCGAAGCGACGCCGGTGCAGCTCGCGGCGCTGTTGATGGCGTTGCGGGTGAAGGGCGAGACGGCCGAGGAGGTGGCGGGGGCGGCGCGCGCGTTGCGCGCGGCGATGGTGCGGGTCGAGGCGGCGACCGAGCCGCTCGTGGACACGTGCGGGACGGGTGGTGGCAGCGTCTCGACGTTCAACATTTCCACCGCCGCGGCGTTCGTCGCCGCCGGGGCGGGGGCCGTGGTGGCGAAGCATGGCAACCGCTCGTTCACCTCGCGCTGTGGCTCCGCGGACGTACTCGAGGCGCTGGGTGTGCGGATCGCGCTCGCCGCGCCGGAAGCGGCCCGTGTGCTTCGTGAAGCGTGCATCACGTTTCTGTTCGCCCCGAATTTCCATCCCGCGATGAAGCATGCCGGTCCGGTGCGGCGCGAGCTCGCCGTGCCCTCGGTCATGAACCTCTTGGGGCCGCTCGCCAATCCCGCCGGGGCGCGCCGCCAGGTGGTGGGGGTGGCCGACCGGGCGCGCGCCCCGCTCGTCGCGCACGCGTTGGCGCGGCTCGGGGCGGAGCATGCCCTGGTCGTGCACGGGCGGGTCGGGATGGACGAGGTCGCGCCCCACGGGGTGAGCGACGTGTGGGAGGTGCAGGACGGCGACGTGCGGGTGTGGGAGCTCGATCCCGCGCGCTACGGTCTGGCGATCGCCGATGTAGCGTCGCTGGCGGGCGCGGACCCGCCCGCGAACGCGGCCCGGATCGAGCGGCTGTTGGACGACGCCACGGGCGACGGGGATCCGGCCGGGTTCGCGGCGCTCGTGCTCAACGCGGCGGCGGCGATTTACGTGGCGGGGCTCGCGCGGTCGTTCGGCGACGGGGTGACGCGCGCGCGCGAAGTGCTGCGCGCGGGGGAGGGCCGCACCGCGCTCGAGCGCCTGCGGCGCGCGACTAGTAGCGGCGAATGACGCCCACGACCACGCCCTGGATCATGACGTCGCGCTCGTTCAAACGCAGCGGCGTCATGGTGGCGTTGGCGGGCTCGAGCCGGATCCAGCCTCCCGGCTCGCGATAGAAGCGTTTGACCGTCGCGCTCGAGCCTTGCACCAGAGCGACCACCGTCTGACCGTTCTCGGCCTGGTTACGCTCGTGCACGACGATGAAGTCGCCGTCCTGGATGTGCTCGTCAATCATCGACTGGCCGCGCACCTTGAGTACGTAGCTGCGGCCGCGCCGGGGTATCAGGGTATCGGGGACGGCGATCGTGTCGTTCGCGCTCACGGCCTCGATCGGCTCGCCGGCGGCCACGAGCCCGTAGAGCGGCAGTTCCGTTGCGCCGCTCTGGCCGCGGGGCGGCACGACCTCGATCCCGCGACTTTCGTTGTGGGCGCGGCGGATGTAGCCCTTGCGCTCGAGGTTGGTGAGGTGCTCGTGCACCGTGGCGAGCGAGCGGAAAGTGAAGTGGTGGGCGATCTCCTCGAAACTCGGGGCATACCCTTGGGTGGTGATTTGGGCCGAGATGTAATCGAAGATCTCACGCTGACGGCGGGTAAGCGGCACGCGGTCTCCCGAAGAGAACCCGAAACTTAATCTACCCGAATATCGACCGAACGCAAGCATGGGAGAGAGCCGAATCGACGCCATTCTCGACGCGACGCGCGGCCGGATCGCGCAGTTGCGTCCGCAGGCCCGCGCGCTCGAGCGACGGGCCCGGGCGGCGCCGCGGCCTCGTCCCTTCGCCCCCGCGCTCGCAGGGCCCGCGGTCGGCGTGATCGCCGAGGTGAAGCGGCGCTCCCCGTCCGCCGGTGCGATTCGGGCGGACTTGGATCCCGTGGTCTACGCCCGCGCGTACGAGGCCGCGGGCGCCGCCGCGATTTCGGTGCTCACCGACGAAGTGCATTTCGGCGGCTCGCTCGACGACCTCGTCGCGGTCGTGGGGGCGGTGGGCGTACCGGTGTTGCGCAAGGATTTCATTCTCGACGAGCTGCAGCTCTACGAGGCGCGGGCGGCGGGCGCGAGTGCGGCGCTCTTGATCGTGCGCGCCCTCGCACCCGCGCGGCTCAAGGCGTTGGCTGAGCTGGCGTGCGGGCTCGAGCTCGCGGTGCTCGCGGAAGTGCACTCCGCGGCGGAGCTCGATCGCGCGCTCGCCGTCGGGCCCACGGCGGTGGGGGTGAACAGTCGTGATCTCGAGACCTTCACAGTCGATCTGGCGCTTGCCGAGCGGCTGCTCGCGCTCGTGCCCCCCGCGCTTCCCGCGGTGGCCGAGAGCGGGATCGAAGCGCGGGCCGATGTCGAGCGGTTGGCCCAAGCGGGCGCCGACGTGGTGCTCGTGGGGACCTCGGTCGCGCGCGGGGGTAATCCGCGCGCCGCGGTCGCCGCCCTGACGGGGGTCGGGCGTGTGGGGCGGCGCGGGTGACGGCGGGGCCGAGCGCGTGACCGACCTGCGCGTGCCGCCGTCGTCCGGCGGGGCGCCGTCGCCGCCCGCGTCGCTCCCCGTCGACGGCCGCTTCGGTCCCTACGGTGGGCGGTTCGTTCCCGAGACCCTGATGGCGGCGCTCGAGGAGCTCGAGCGGGTGTACGACGCCGCGCGCGGGGACCCCGCCTTCCAGGCCGAGCTCGCCGGCCTGCTCAAGGATTACGTCGGGCGACCGACGCCCTTGAGCGAGGCGCCGCGGCTCGCGGCGCAGGTAGGCCCGGGGGTGGTAATCGCGCTCAAGCGGGAGGACTTGAATCACACCGGCGCCCATAAGATCAACAACACGCTCGGCCAGGCGCTCCTCGCCCGGCGGATGGGGAAGCGTCGCATTATCGCCGAGACGGGGGCGGGGCAGCACGGGGTCGCGACGGCGACGGTGTGTGCGCGCTTCGGGCTCGAGTGCGTGGTGTACATGGGGGAGGAGGACATGCGGCGCCAGCGGCTGAACGTGTACCGCATGGAGCTCATGGGGGCGCGCGTGGTCCCGGTGACGGCGGGGACGCGCACGCTCAAGGACGCAACGAACGAGGCGTTGCGCGATTGGGTGACGAACGTCACCACGACGCATTACATCATCGGCTCGGTGGTCGGGCCCGACCCGTTCCCGCGCCTCGTGCGCGATTTCCAGGCGGTGATCGGGCGCGAGACGCGGGCGCAGGTGCTGGAGCGGTGGGGGCGGCTCCCGACGACGGTGGTGGCGTGTGTGGGGGGCGGCTCGAACGCGATGGGGATCTTCACGGCCTTTCTCGGGGACAACGACGTCGGGCTGGTGGGGGTAGAGGCAGCGGGGGAGGGGCTGGACGGCGTGCGCCACGCGGCGTCGCTTACCCGCGGGCGCCCGGGCGTGTTTCACGGCAGTCTGAGCTACCTGCTGCAGAGCCCCGACGGGCAGGTGCAGCCGGCCCACAGTGTGTCGGCGGGGCTCGATTATCCCGGCGTCGGGCCCGAACATGCTTTCTTGAAGGACAGCGGTCGCGTATTGTATGAGGCGGTTACGGACGGGCAGGCCTTGGAGGCGTTCGCGAGCTTGTCGCGGCTCGAGGGGATTCTGCCGGCGCTCGAGAGCGCGCACGCCGTGGCCTGGGTGCTAGGTCGCCGGGGGAAATGGCGTGCGGGCGACCTCGTCGTGCTCAACCTCAGCGGCCGGGGCGACAAGGACGTCGCCATGGTCGCGGAACTGACCGGAGCCACGCTCTGACGAACGCGCCCGTACCCGAGCTGGCGCTGCCGCCGCAGCAGGTGGAAGACCTGCTGCAGGTCCTCTCCAAGGGGATCCGGGCGACCCAGCTCTATCTCCCCAACAACCCCGTCTATCAGCGCGCGGTCGACAACATCCGGGCGGCGTTCCGCCAGATCTGGCAGGCGACCGACGACTTGGTGTTCGACGTCGGCGAGTCGGAGCTGCGCTGGGAGGACACGGTCGTCTATTCGCAGGAGCAGCGCGGGGAGAGCATCGCCTGGACGCTCTTCAAGGACGGCGTGCGCTCGCTCACCTTCCGGCCGGGGGTCGAGGAGACGGAGATCGTGCGGTTCCTCGGCGTGTTGCAGCAGGCGCGCAACCTCCAGGCCGACGCGCCCGACGATCTGCTCACGCTCCTCTGGACGCAGGACTTCCAGTTTATCGCCTACACGTTCCGCGAGCTCATCCCCGAGAACGCCGTGCCGCTCGAGCCGGGGGAGCCCTTACCCGCCACCTCGCCCAACGAGGTCCGCCAGTACGTCCAGGAGGAGGCGCCTCCGAAGCGCGAGGGCCTGGTGTCGATCGACGAGTTCGACACCACGCTCTACTTCCTCGAGGAGCCCGAGGTCAACTATCTGCGGCAGGACGTGGAGCGCGAGTATTCCCAGGACCTGCGGCGCAACGTCCTGACGATGCTGTTCGATCTGCTCGAGCTGCAGACCTACGGGACGGTGCGGGCGGAGCTCATCTCGATCGTCGAGAATTTCATTCCCTACCTGCTCGGCGCGGGCGACTTTCGCTCGGTCGCCTACATCCTGCGCGAGACGCGGGCGGTGTTGCAGCGGGCCCGCGAGCTCATCCCCGAGCATCGCAAGACGCTCGAGGGATTGCCGGCGCGGCTGTCGCAGCGCGAGGCCTTGTCGCAGCTGTTGCAGTCGCTCGACGAGGCCGCGGTGCATCCCACCGAGGAGGAGCTCGGCGGGCTGTTTCAGGAGCTCGCCACGGAGGCGCTCCCCACGCTGATGGGGTGGGTCGGCAAGCTGCACAACGAGCGGGTGAAGGATCTGGTGCAATCGGCAGGGGCGCGCCTCGCCCAGGCGAACCCCGGGGAGGTCTTGAAGGCGCTGGCGAGCGACGACCCCGGGGCCCAGCTCGAGATGGTGAGGCTCGCCGGACGGTTGAAGCTCCCGGGCGCGGCGGACGGGATGGCGCCGCTGCTCGAGTCGGAGGACCGGGGGCTAAAGCTCGCCGTGGTCGAAGCGCTCACGGCGATCGCCAGCCCCTCCGCCCTCCGGCTGCTCGAAGGGGCGATCGACGACGTCGATCGTGACGTGCGGATCGCCGCCGTCCGGTTCCTGGCCTCGCGCGGCTACCGGAACGCCGCCACGCGGGTGGAGGCGATCGTAACGGGCGCGAAGCTGCGCGACGCCGATCTCACCGAGAAGATGGCGTTCTTCGAGGCCTTCGGCGCGCTCGTGGGCGCGAAGGGCGTAGCGACGCTCGACAAGCTGCTCGTGGCGCGCGGCCTGCTCGGCAAGAAGGAGGATCCCGAGACGCGCGCCTGCGCGGCGATGGCGCTCGGGAAGATCCGGACGCCCGAGGCCCGCGCGGTGCTCGAGCGTGCGGCACAGGACAAGGAGGCACTGGTCCGCAACGCCGTGACCCGCGCCCTGCGCGAGGTGGGCACCTGAGCGGCGGCCAGCCCCCGCGAGGCTCGATCGCCGAGACGGTCCAGACGACGGACGGCTTTCTCCGCCATGCGGGACGCGATTTCCTGGTGGTGCTCTACACGGCGTTGCGCTCGATCAAGCTGTATCCCATCGAGAACGCGCAGGTCCAGAAGGCGCTCGACGACCTGACCGCGACCACGCAGCACTTGCTCGACGTCGAGAAGGAGATCGAGCTCCGGGTGCAGGGCGAGTTCATCTTCGTCAACGCGACGCGCCTGCGCTTGGACCTCGACAACTACGCCTCGTTCTCGCACATCCTCAGCGTGCTGCACCAGTGCGGCGTTGGGGCCGTGCGGGTCGACGAGGGCGTGGACCGCCGGCAGCTCCAGGTGTTCGTGTCGCTGCTCCTCTCCTTCGCGGCGCGGGAAGCCACGCCGAACAAGGTGTTCGAGCTCGGGCAGAAGCTGTCCGATGGGGGCGTGACGCAGGTCGCCGTCGAGCCGCCGCTCGAAACCGACGAGGAGGCGGCCGACGAGGAGCGGCAGAAGGAGGCCGCCAAGCGCACCTACGCGCGCTCGGTCGTGGTGACGAAGGAGGTCATCAACTCGATCCGCATGGGGCGCACGGCGAACGTGAAGAAGGTGAAGCGCGCGGTCCAGGCGATCGTCGACCAGGTGTTGAACAACGAGGCCTCGCTCATGGGCCTCACCACGCTGCGCGACTACGACGAGTACACGTTCACCCACTCCGTGAACGTGTGCATCTTTTCCGTGGCCCTCGGTCGCAAGCTCGGCCTGAGCAAGTTGCAGCTCTACGATCTCGGGATGGCGGCGCTGTTCCACGACGTCGGGAAGTCGCGCGTCCCGCTCGAGGTCCTGAACAAGCAGGGGGGGCTCAGCGACGAAGAGTGGCGCATCATGCAGGCCCATCCGTGGCTCGGGGTGCTGACGTTGTTCGGGCTGCGGGGCTACGGCGAGATCCCCTACCGCGGGATGGTCGTTGCGTACGAGCACCACATGAAGACGGACCTCACCGGCTACCCCAAGTCGTTACGGCCGCGGGAGCTCTCGATCTACTCGAAAATCGTGGCGGTGGCGGACGGCTTCGACGCCGCGACGAGCCGCCGCGTCTACCAGACCGTGCCGATCCAGCCCGATCAGGTGCTCAAGGAGATGTGGGAAAATCCGCGGCGGGGGTACGATCCCGTGGTGGTGAAGGCGTTCATCAACCTGATCGGGATCTATCCCGTGGGGACGTGCGTCATCCTCGACACATACGAGGTGGCGGTTGTGCACAGCGCCAACGCCGATGTGACGCACGTGCATCGGCCCGTGGTGCGCGTGGTGACGACGCCCGAGGGAGGGCTCGTCCATCCGGGCTTCTTGGTCGATCTCGCCCAGCGCGACGCGCAGGGGGCCTACCCCCGCACCATCGTGAAGGTCACCGACCCGCTCAAGTACGGGATCAACGTCGCCGACTACTTTGTCTGAGCACCCGATCGCGGGCCGCTGGCACGCCGTGCGCGGCGCCGCCAGTTCGGCCGGCCGACGCGCGGCGCTCATTCCCTATCTCACAGCCGGGTATCCCACGCCGGCCGGCTCGCTCGAGGCCTTGCGGGTGGTCGCCGCCGCCGGGGCCGACTTTTTGGAGGTGGGGATCCCGTTCTCGGACCCGCTGGCGGACGGGCCGACCATTCAGCGTTCGACCCAGGCGGCGCTCGACCAGGGGATGACGGTCCCGCGCGTGCTCGAGCAAGTGGCGCGGGCCGCGCTCCCGATTCCCGTGATCGTGATGACGTACCTGAACCCGGTGCTCGCGTTCGGGCTTGAACGCTTCGTGCAGGACGCCGCCGCCGCGGGCGTGTCGGGGCTCGTGCTTACCGACTTCCCGGCCGGCGCCGACGCCGCGATCGAGGCGCTGGTGGCGGCGAGCCCGCTCGCCTGGATCCGGCTCGTCGCGCCGACGACGACTGGCGAGCGGCTGACGCGGGCGGTGCGGGGGGCGAGCGGGTTTCTCTATCTGATCTCCCGGCTCGGCGTGACCGGGGTGCGCGATGCGGTGCCGGCGGACCTCGCGGCGCACGTCGCGCGGGTGCGGGCGGCGAGCGCATTGCCCGTGGCCGTGGGGTTCGGGATCGGCACCCCGGCGCAGGCGCGCGCGACGGCGGCCGTGGCGGACGGCGTGGTGGTGGGGAGTGCGATTGTGGAGGCATTGGGCGAGGGCGGGCTTGGGGCGGCGGAGCGGCTGGTGCGCGAGCTCCGTGCGGCGGTCGAGGTGACGTGACCGCGAACCGGCTCGTCGTCCTGTACAGTCGGGCGCTGGCGATCGGCGGGCCCATCTTGCTCGTGGCCGTGCTCGCCGATGCGCGCTGGCTCGGGCAGCCCCTCGAGGTGCTCGCCATGGCGGTCGCTGCCGTCCTCCTGCGGGGGGCGCAGGTGCCGCTGAGCAAGTATTCCTACCTCACGCAGACCGGCCTCGTGATCCTCGCCGGCTCGTTGCTCGCGGGGGTGCCGGCGACGGTCCTCGCGGTGAGCATCGGCGTGCTGGCCGCCGACTGGGGATGGCAGCGCAAGATGTTCCGCGCTGCGATCGTGAACCTGGGGCGCGAGGTGGTGGCGCTGGTGGGCGCGTACGGCATCTACGCGACCGCCGTGCGCGTCTCAGATGTCACGGCCGCGGGGCTGCATGTCGAGCTCCTGCCGGCGCTCTTCTTCTACGTGCTCGCCTACTTCATCCTCAGCCGCCTCTTGTTCTACTTCGCCCTGATCATTCGCGACAAGCTCGAGCAGGACGAGCGGCTGCTCATCTTGCGCTACGAGTGCATCGGCTACGGTGCCACGGTGATCGCGGCGGGGACGGTGGTGGGCACGGTGTTGTACTGGCCGCCGCTCGCCTGGCCGTTCGTGGCGCCGGCGCTGGGGTTCGTCGGCTGGTTTTTCAAGCACACGCTCGAGGAAGCGATCGCCGCGGAGGAGTTGAACAAGATCCACGCCATGGAGGCCGTGATCACGAGCAACATCAGTCTCGGCGACTCGTTCTCGCGGATCGAGCGGCTCGCGCATCGGCTGGTCGATTGGGGCGACTTCCGGATCTACCGGCGCCAGGAGGGGGCCTTGCGCCTCGCCTATCGGGGGCAAATCGGCCGGCCCGAGCGTGGGGATCCGAGCCCGGACACGGTGGCGTTGCGCGAGGCGGTGGCGCGCTCGGGCGAGCCGGTGGTGATCGACGACGCGACCCGGGACCGGCGGCTGGCGGATGCGCCGCTCGCGGTCCAGAGCCTGGTGATGGTGCCGCTCAAGTTCGGCGACCAGGTGACCGGAACCTTGGAGCTCGAGCACCACAAGCGTCGGGCCTATCGCGCCAAGGACGTGGTGACGATCACGACGTTCGCGAACCAGCTCGCCACCGCGATCCACATCACCGAGCTGCGCCGCCCGCTCGTCGAGACGGTGGAGACGCTGACGCACCAGCTCGCCACGCTCGCGCACGCGGCACTCGCGATGCGCGAGGCGGCGGGCGCCGTCGCGCACTCCACGGGCACGATCCGGCGGGGCGTGCTCGCCGAGGAGAGCGAGGTGTCGGGCGGGCTCGCGGCCACGGAGAGTCTCGCCCAGGTCTCGCGGCGCGTCTCCGAGGACGGGACGGAGGCGGCCCTGGCCTCGACGGCGGCGAGCGAGGTGGCGACCAAGAACCGTCATCAGATCCGCGACGCCATCGCCCGGCTCGTAGTGCTCAAGACGTTCGTGGGCGAAGCCTCGAGCCAGGTCCAGCAGCTGGGGCAGGTGAGCCGTCGGATCACGGGGTTCATCGCGTCGATCCGCGAGCTCGCCGATATGACGAACCTGCTCGCGTTGAACGCGGCGATCGAGGCGGCGCGAGCCGGCAAGCACGGCAAGGGGTTTGCCGTGGTGGCCGAGGAGGTACGGCGGCTCGCCGAGCAGAGCGCAAGCGCGGCGCTCGAGGCCGGGGAACTGGTCCAAGAGATCCACCGGCAGGTGGGCGAGGTGGTGGAGCAGATGCGGCGCGGCCAGGTGACCGTGAGCGGCGTGGAGGAATTGTCGTCGGGGGCGCTCCAGGCGCTCGACCAGATCGTGGCGGCCACGGCGGAAGCGACAGGGCATGCGCAGCGCATCGCCGCAGCGGCAGGCGACCAGGACCAAGCCTTCGGCAAGCTGCGCCAGCGCATCCACGCGGTGGCCGAGATCGCCGGGAAGAACCGCGCCGAGGCAGACGACGTGGCCACGCGCGCGGATGAGGCGGCGCGCGGCCTCACCGACTTGGAGCGCGCGACCCATGAACTCGAGGACGTGGCCGCCATGCTGCGCGAGCTGACGCGTGGCTTTGCGGCCACCGCGTAGCCCCGCTAGGATTCCGCCGTGGCCCATGGAGAGCGGGTGTACGTGGCGTTGGGGTCGAACCTCGGCGACCGCGCGGCGCACCTGGCGTACGCGCGGCGCCGCCTCGCCGCGCTCCCGGGAACCCGGCTCGTCGGCGAGTCCCGGGTGGAAGAGACGGCGCCGCTCGGCCCCGTGGTCCAGGGGCCCTTCCTGAACCAGATGGTCCTCGTGGAAACGGAGCTCGAGCCGGTCGAGCTCCTCGCCGAGCTCCACGCGATCGAGGGGGAACGCGGGCGGGAGCGGCGGGTGCGGTGGGGTCCCCGCACGCTCGACTTGGACATCGTCCGGTTCGGGGCGCGCACGGTGCGGGAGCCCGGGCTCACGATCCCCCATCCCGAGTTCGGGCGGCGCGCGTTCTGGCAGCGTGAGCTGGCGGAGCTCGACGCCCCGGCCGAGCCGGCGCGTGGCTGAAGCGCCGAAGCCGCTCACGGTGGTCGACCTGCTCGCCATGAAGCAGCGGGGCGAGCGCATCGCGATGCTCACGTGTTACGACGCGCTGTTCGCGCGCCTCTTGGACCGCGCCGGCGTCGACATCCTCTTGGTCGGCGACTCCGTGAACGAGGTGCTCGCCGGGCAGCCGACGACTCTCTCGGCGACGCTCGAGCAGATGCTCTACCATGCGACGAGCGTGCGCCGGGGCACGACGCGCGCCCTGGTCGTGTGCGACCTACCCTTCCTCTCCTACCAGGTGTCGATCCCGGAGGCGATCCGCAACGGCGGCCGGGTGCTCGCCGAGACCGGGTGTCACGCGGTGAAGCTCGAGGGCGGCGAGCCGATGGCGCCGACGGTGCGGGCGCTCGTGGACGTGGGGATCCCTGTGATGGGGCACATCGGGCTCACCCCCCAATCGGTGCACGCGCTCGGCGGCCATCGGGTGCAGGGGCGGGATGCGGAGACGGCGGCACGGCTCAAGGCGGGGGCCCAGGCGCTCGAGGAAGCGGGCGCCTTTGCGGTCGTGCTCGAGCTCGTCCCCGCGCCGCTCGCGTCGGAGATCACCAAGGCGCTTGCGATCCCGACGATCGGCATCGGCGCCGGGCCCGCCTGCGACGGCCAGGTCCTCGTGCTCCATGACATGCTCGGGCTGAACGAGGCGTTCACGGCGAAGTTCGTGAAGCGCTACGCCGCGCTCGCCGAGGATGTGCGGGAGGCGGTGGTGCGGTACGTGGCGGAAGTGCGGGAGGGCCGCTATCCCGCGCCGGAGCACTCGTTCACGAAGTGACGCGCGCGGATGCCGACCTCTCGCGCCGCGACGTCCTCGCGCTCCTCGGGGCGGTCGCGATGACGCCACTGTTGCGCTCGCGCGGACGCGGCCGATCGGCGGCCGGGGCGGGGGCGGGGGCGGGCCCCGGCTTTCGGATCCGGACGATCACGGCGGGCACGACGCTCACGGGCCTCGCGGATCACCGAGCGCTCGAGCGGGCGCTCGCCTTCCTCAGGGAGGCGAAGCGCCGGATGGTCGAGGCGGGCTACGAGGTGCAAACGGTGCGCGTCGCCATCCCACCGCTCCTCGAGCAGCTCACGCCCGGCGCGCGCGCCGACGCCCTTGCCGCGCTCCAAGCGCTCGATCGCGCGGTCGCAGCCGAGGGGGTGTTGCTCGCGCTCGGCTCCGTGTTTGCCTCGAGGGGGCTCACGCCCGCTCGGGCCCCGCGCGCGGAGGCAGAGCCCGAGTTCGCGGCGTGGGCGGACGAGCTCGTCCGGACGACGCGCAACACGAGCTTCTCCGTCCGGGTCGCCGCGCCGGGGGTCGGGGTGTCGCCGCCCGCGATCGTCGCCGCGGCCGGGGCGATCGTGGCGATCGCGCGCGCGACCGCCGGGGGAATCGGCAATTTCCGCTTCGCGGCAGCCGCCAACGTGCCGGCCGGCACGCCATTCTTTCCGGTCGCCTACCACCGCGGGCCCGATGCGGTAGCGCTCGGCCTCGAGTCGCCCCCGCTCCTCGCCGAGGCGTTCGGGGCCCCACCGCCGCCCTGGCGGAGGCCGTGCCGCGGCTCGTGGCGCTCTTGGAGGCGCGGCTGCGGCCGCTCGAGCGGCTGGGGCGGGAGCTCGCCCGCCGCGGCAAGCGTGTCTTCGGCGGCATCGATCTCTCCCCCGCGCCCGGGAAGGACGCGAGCGTGGGAGCGGCGATCGAGGGCCTCACCGGCCGACCGTTCGGGGACGCCTCGACGCTCGCCGCCTGCGCGGCGATCACGGATGCGTTGAAGCGCGTGCGGGTGAAGCGGTGCGGGTACTCGGGGCTCATGCTCCCGGTGCTCGAAGACCCGGTGCTCGCCCGCCGCGCGTCCGAGGGACGCTACAGCGTGCGGGAGCTCCTCTTGTACTCGAGCGTCTGCGGGACCGGCCTCGACGTCGTGCCGCTCCCCGGGGACGCGGCGCCCGAGCGGCTGGCGGCGCTCGTCGGCGACATGGCCGCGCTCGCCGTGAAGCTCGGAAAGCCGCTCTCCGCGCGGCTCTTCCCGGTGCCGGGGAAGGCCCCGGGCGACCTCGCCCATTTCGATGATCCCTATCTCACCGACTGTGTCGTGATGAAGGTCGAGTAGGCCGCGTGCTGCTCGTGGCCGGCCCGAAGGAGATGCGGGAGTGGTCGCGCGCCGAGCGCGCGCGCGGTCGTCGCATCGGCTTCGTGCCCACGATGGGATTCTTGCACGAGGGCCATCTCCAGCTCGTCGACCGGGCGCGGGAGGGCGCGGACCGTGTCGTGATGAGCATCTTCGTAAATCCGCTGCAATTCGGTCCGGGCGAGGACTTCGCCGCCTATCCCCGCGACCTTGAGCGGGACAAGGGGCTCGCCGCGGGCCGCGGCGTGGACTGCCTCTTCGCGCCGGCGGCGGACGCGCTGTATCCCGCAGCACCGCTCGTGCGCCTCGCGCCGGGCCCGATGGCGGAGGGTTGGGAGGGGGCGGCGCGCCCCGGGCATTTCGTGGGCGTACTGACGGTGGTGGCCAAGCTCTTTCACGTCGTGGAGCCCGATCTCGCCGTGTTCGGGCGCAAGGATTTTCAGCAGGCGATGCTCGTGCGTCGGATGGTGGCCGATCTCGACTTCGGCCTCGAGCTCGACGTGGCGCCGACGGTGCGGGAGCTCGACGGGTTGGCGCTGTCGTCGCGCAACACCTACCTCCGGGGCCACGAGCGGCGGACGGCGCTCGCCCTATCGCGCGCCCTGCGTGCCATGGAGCAGGCGTGGCGCGGGGGGGAAGCCGACCCCGCCGCGTTGGCGCGTCGGGGGCGTGAGATCCTCACGGCGCCCGGGGTAACGCCCGAGTACCTCGCCCTGGTAGACGACGAGCTCCGCCCCGTGGGCCGAGTGGACGCCCGCACGGTGGCGCTCGTGGCGGCGCGCGTGGGCGCGACGCGGCTGATCGACAACGTGGTGTTGGGGGAGGGGATCGGGCGCGACGTCTCGGTCCGCACGCCGTGAGGGTGGCGGTCGCGTGAGCCTCCCGCCCTGGGCCGTAGTCAGCGCGGAGCGGCGGGCTCACATCGAGCGCGTGGCGGGACTGCTCTCCGCCTGGGCGCTCGCGCTCGGGACACCCGAGGGGGAGCGGGCCCGCTGGCTGCGAGCGGCATGGTTGCACGACGCGCTCCGGGACGCCCCGGCGGCGACGGAGCTGGAACACGGCCCGATGGCGGCGGAGCGCGCGGCGCACGACGGCGAGTCCGATCAGGGGGTGCTCGACGCCGTGCGCTACCACTCGCTCGGCTACGCCGGCTGGGACGACGTGGGCAAGATGCTCTATCTCGGCGACTATCTCGAACCGGGGCGCCCGTTCGATCAGGACCTGCGGCGGGGCCTCGCTGCCCGGGTGCTCGACGATCGCCCCGGGGTGCTGCGGCAGGTCGCCGCTCGGCGCGTCGCCTACGTGATCGAGAGCCGCTGGCCGCTCGCTTCCGAGACGGTGGCGTTCTGGAACTCGCTCGTCGGCTCCTGACGCTCGGCGCCGTCCTGGGCGCTGCGTGCCGGGGCGGAGGCGCCCGTGCCGGGGCGCTCCGGATCCCCGGGGAGGATGGGCCGCGGGTCACGGTCGAGGTCCTGAACGCGAGCGGCCGGCCCGGCCTCGCCAAGGTGGCGACCCGGATGCTACGGGCGGCGGGGGTGGACGTGCTCTCCTTCGGCAATGCCGCCGACACGGTCGGGACGCTCGATTCGACGCGGATTGTGGTGCGGCGCGGGACCGCCGCCGTGGGCGCCCGCCTCCGGTCGACGCTGGGGCGCGGGCGGGTGAGCGTCGAACTCGATCGGACGAAGCTACTCGACGCGAGCGTGTTCCTGGGGGCGGACTTTACGCCGCGCCTCGAGTTCCACCCGTAGCTGGCCGCACGCGGCGCTGATGTCGAGCCCCCGACTGCGGCGCAGCACCGCGGCGACGCCGTGGCGGCGCAGGCGCCGGGCAAACGCCAGCATGTCGGCTCGGGGACTCGGGGTGAGGTCCGGGGCGCCCCCGGGGTGGAGCGGCAGGAGGTTCACGAGGGCGCCGAGCGGCCGCGCGAGCCGCGCCAGGGCGTCGGCTGCATCGGGCCCGTCGTTGCGCCCCGCGATGAGCACATACTCAAGCGTCACGCGGCGACGGAACGCCCCGAGCGCAGCGATGAGCTCGGGCAGCGGGTAGCGCTTCTCGATCGGCATGAGCTCGCGGCGCAGCGCGGCGGTGGGGGCGTGCAGCGACACGGCGAGCCGGAACTGCTCGGGCCGTCGGGCGAACGCCTCGAGCTTCGGCAGAATGCCCACAGTCGAAAGCGTGATGTGGCGTGCCCCGATGTTGAGTCCGTCGGGGTGATTGAGGATGGTGAGGGCCACGTCGACCGCGTCCCAGTTCAAGAGCGGCTCGCCCATGCCCATGAACACGACGTTCGTGGGGGTGAGCGCCGGGTCGAGGAGGCGCAAGTCGCGCACCTGCCCGGCGATCTCGGCCGGCGTCAAGTTGCGGCGAAACCCCATCCGCCCCGTGGCGCAGAAGACGCACCCCAGCGCGCAGCCCACCTGTGACGAGATGCACAGCGTGCGGCGTCGGCCTTCGGGGATGAGGACGGACTCGATCGCTTCCCCGTCGCCCAAGTCCCAGAGGAACTTCTCCGTGCCGTCGCTGGACACTTGCCGGGTGGCGAGCGTCGATCGGCGCAAGGGAAACGCCGCGGCGAGCGTGGTGCGGAGCGTCTGGGGCAACTCGCGGGCGTCATCCCAACTCGCCACCGGTCGCTGCCACAGACGTGCCACGATCTGGCGCGAGCGGTAGTCAGCCGCGCCCCGCTCAGCGAGCCACCCCGCGAGCACCGCGCGAGCGTGTTCGGGGCTCGTGCTCAGCAGGTCAGGCACGTAACTCCGAACGTGCCTTGCTTGCGAACGCTAGCAACGCTACGGTCTTGAAGGCCGGATGCCTTTCGAGTGGGCAGGGCTCCCCCGGGGCTACTGGGACACTCGAGGAGTCTCCCGAACCCCTCGA
>DATLKW010000194.1:0-22090 GCA_035538175.1 Gemmatimonadales bacterium
CAACCCGCCCGTCCTGATCAAGAACGCGACGATCATGACTGCCGCGGGACAAGAGCTCTCGGGCGGTTCCATCCTCTTCAAGGACGGCCGCATCGTCGCAGTGGGCGCGTCGGTCGCGGCGCCCCCGGACGCCGTCGTCGTCGACGGCACCGGACACTTCGTCACGCCGGGCATCATCGACGAGCATTCCCACTTGGGCGTCTACGCCGCGCCCGCCACCGATGCGGAATCCGACGGGAACGAAGCGACCACGCCGGTGACTGCCGAGGTGTGGGCCGAGCACTCCTTCTGGCCGCAGGACCCCCAGATCCCCCTCGCGATCGCGGGCGGCATCACCACGATCCAGGCCCTCCCCGGCTCGGCGAACTTGATCGGCGGCCGCAGCGCCATCCTCAAACTCATCCCCGCCCGCACGGTGCAGGAGATGAAGTTCCCGGGCGCCCACTACGGACTGAAGATGGCGTGCGGCGAGAACCCCAAGCGTTGGTACGGGCAGAGAGGCGGGCCCTCCACCCGCATGGGCAACATGGCGGGCTACCGCGCGGCGTTCATCCAGGCCGAGGGCTACCGCCGCCACTGGGACAAGTGGAACAAGGACCACCAAGGCGATCCGCCCGAGCGCAACCTGCGGCTGGAGTCGCTCGCCGAAGTGCTGCGCGGGGACGCATTCCCCCAAATCCACTGCTACCGCGCCGACGAGATGGCGCAAATGCTCGACCTCGGCCGCGAGTTCGGCTTCAGCATCCGCTCCTTCCATCACGCCGTCGAGGCCTACAAGGTCCGCGACCTCCTGGCGAGCGCAGGGACCGGCGCCGCAGTCTGGGCGGATTGGTGGGGCTTCAAAGAGGAAGCCATGGACGGGATCAAGGAGAACGCGGCCCTGCTGCAACAGGCCGGCGTCCGGCTCAACATCCACTCCGACGATGCGGGCGGGATGCAGCGCCTGAACCAGGAGGCGGCGAAGGCGATGTACGCGGGAAACCGCGCCGGCATCCCCGTGACTCGCGATCAAGCGCTGCGCTGGATCACCGCGAATCCCGCCTGGGCCCTGGGCCTCGACTCGATCATCGGCACGCTCGAACCGGGCAAGATGGCCGATGCTGTGGTGTGGTCGGGCGATCCCTTCTCGGTGTATTCCAAGGCCCTGCAGGTCTATAACGACGGCTGGCTCGTCTTCGACCGGGCCGACCCCGCGCGCGAGCCGCGCACCGACTTCGAGCTCGGTCAACAGCCCCCACCCGGGAGCGACCGATGATCGCCTTCCTCCTCGCTCAGACCATCGCGATCACGGGCGGCACGGTGTACCCCGTCTCGGGGCCGAAGCTCAGCAATGCCACGGTGCTCGTGCGCGACGGCCGGATCGTCGCGGTCGGGACCAATGTGCCCATTCCGCCTGACGCCACGCGCATCGACGCGACGGGCAAATGGGTCACGCCCGGGCTCATCGATGGTGCGGGCCGGGTGGGCATCAGGGAGATCGGTGCGGTAGCGGGAACCCGCGAGGACAGCCTCAGGGGCGACACCATCGCCGCGGCGTTCAACGTCGCCGAGGGCATCAACCCCGCGTCCACGCTCATCCCTGTCACGCGGATCGACGGCATCACCACGGTGCTCACCACCCCCGTGGGCAATCTGGTGAGCGGCCAGGCGGTGCTCATCGATCTCGACGGCGCCACCGTCGAGCAGATGCTCGTCAAAACGGTCGGCATCGTCGTCGACGCGTCGGAGACCGGCAAGGCCTACGCCGGCGGCTCGCGCGCCGGGCTCGCCGAGCGGCTGCGGCGCGTCTTCCGCGACGCGCTCGAGTACGAGCGGCGCCGCGCCGACTTCGGCCGCGCCCAACTGCGGCCGCTCGCGGCCTCGGCCGCGGACTTAGAAGCCCTGCTCCCGGTGCTGCACGGTCAGGAGCCGCTCATTGCCTACGCCAACCGGAAGAGCGACATCGCGACGGCGCTCCGCCTCGCGCAGGAGTTCAAGCTCAAGCTCGTAGTGGCGGGCGCCCAGGAAGGGTGGGAAATCGCCGCCGACCTCGCCCGCGCAGGCGTCCCCGCGCTGGTCCAGCCGCTCGACAATATCCCGAGTTTCGACGCCCTCGGTATCCGCTACGAGAACGCCGCGCTCCTCGCCAAGGCCGGCGTCAAAGTGGCCCTCGTGGAGACCGACACCCACAACGTGCGCAACCTACGCCAGCAAGCCGGGAACGCCGTGGCGTCCGGCATGACGTGGGATGCCGCGCTGCGGGCCGTGACGCTCTCGCCCGCCGAGATTTTCGGGATCGCGGATCGCTACGGCTCGCTCGAGCCGGGCAAGGTCGCCAACGTCGTCGTGTGGTCGGGCGATCCCTTCGAGTTTCAGACCGGCGTCCTGCACGTGCTCATCCGCGGGAAGGAGATTCCCTTGCGGAGCCGACAGACCGAACTCTTGGAGCGCTATCGGAAGCTGCCGCCCGCCTACTGAGCGGGGGCGTTTACGCGGGCTTCGCGGCCTGGACGGGGTAGACGCTCACTTGGTAGCGGCGCTTGCTCTTGTGCTCGAAGCGCACGTGGCCGTCGATGAGGGTGAAGAGCGTATCATCAGAGCCGCGACGGACGTTCCGGCCGGGGTGAAATTTCGTGCCCCGCTGCCGCACGAGGATCGAGCCCGCCGTCACCAGCTCGCCGCCGAAGCGTTTCACCCCGAGATGCTTGGGCCCCGAATCGCGACCGTTGCGCGAGGACCCGACCCCCTTCTTGTGTGCCACGGGCTATCTCATTCCCCCTTGAGCTTCACGTCGGCGATCTTGATCTCCGTGAACCCCTGCCGATGACCGGCATGCCGCCGGAACCCCGTGCGCCGAGCGAACCGGTAGATCTTGATCTTCTTGCCCTTGCCGTGCCGCACGATCTCGGCGGTCACCTTCGCTCCCTTGAGCACCGGCTTCCCCGCCTGGACCTGCTTGCCGTCACTGACGAAGAGCACGCGATCGAAAGTCACCTTGCTGCCGGGCTCGGCCGCAAGCTGCGGGATCTTGAGCGTGACACCGGGCTCGGCACGGAACTGCCGGCCGCCGGTCGCGAAAATGGCGTAGGTCATGGGCGGCGGAACCTAAAGCGGCGCAAAACGATAGTCAAGCGGTCGGCGGCGCGGCGTCGTTCAAGTCGTGCCCCACGCGCACCAGGTTCCCCGATGGATCGACCAGCGTGAACTCGCGCATGCCCCACGCCTTGTCCTCGGGCAGCGTGAGGCGTGGGATCCCTTCAGCTGGGAGCCCGAGCGCCGCGAACTCACGATGCAGTCGGTCGGCATCCTTGACCCGCCAATAACAGCCCGCGCCGTTCTGGGCGGGGCTGAGGGTCGCATCCTCGGCAAAGTGGACCACGAGCTGCCCGCGAGAAACGATTTCGTAGCCGTCCCACCGGCCGTTGAACCACGCCGCAAAGCCGAGCGTCCGGTAGAAGGCGCGCGTCTCAGCGAGATCGCGCGTCGGCAGGATCGGCTCCGGACGTTCCGTTCTCATCCTTACGCGACGGCGTATTGCTCCGTCACGTCCCGCCCGGCAGGCTTCGCCATCATCCGGAACTCGTCGAGTCGCATCATCGGGTCGTCGCGCACCTCGAGCTCGAGGCCGGTCTGCTTCTCGAGTTGCCGCAGGAAGTTCGGCTCCTGCTCGACCAGGTACAACGCCACCTCCGGGTGCAGCCGCACGGCGAGCTGACGCTCCTTGTGCTCCGCCCCCGCTCGCTTCAACGAGCGCTCCATGCGCCGGACCACGACCTCCGGCCGGAACACCCGGCCGGTGCCGCTGCACGCGGGGCACTCCGCCGTCATCGAGTGCCACAACGAGGGACGCACCCGCTGCCGGCTCATCTCGATGAGGCCGAGCTCGGATACGGCAAACGCCCGCGTGCGCGCGCGATCCCGTCCCAGGTGGGTCCGGAGCTCCTGGAGCACCTTGTCGCGGTTCCCGCGTGACTCCATGTCGATGAAGTCCACCACGATGATCCCGCCGATGTCCCGCAACCGGAGCTGGCGCGCCACCTCGCGCGCCGCCTCGAGATTCGTTTTCACGATCGTGCTCTCGGGGTCCCGCTTCCCGGTGTAGCGGCCGGTGTTCACGTCGATCGACGTGAGCGCCTCGGTGGGCTGGATGATCAGGTAGCCCCCCGTCGGAAGCTCGACCCGCGCCTGGAACAGCGTGCGGATCTCGGCTTCGATGTCGTACTCGTCGAACAACGGCACCTGCGCCTCGTACAACTTGACCCGCTCGAGGAGCGCCGGATCGATTTGCTTCAAGTACTGGACGATCTCGTTGTGCAGCATCTTCGAGTCGACCAGCAACGAGTCGACCTTATCGGAGAAGAGGTCGCGGATGATGCCGCGCGTGAGCGACGTCTCGCGCTGCAGGAGCGCGGGCGCCCGCACCGACCCCGCCTTGCGCTTGATCTTCTTCCAGAGCCCGTAGAGATGGTCGATCTCGCGCTTGCAGCTCTCCTCCGTCAGATCCTCGGCCACCGTGCGGATGATCCAGCCGCCGGAATCCTTCGGCACGAGCTTCGCCACGAGCTCGCGCAGCTTGGCGCGCTGGTCGCGGTTCTCGATCTTGCGTGAGACCCCGACCTTGGAAGCGAACGGCATGTAGACGAGAAACCGCCCGGCGAGCGAGATCTGGGCCGTGACACGCGGGCCCTTCGTCCCGATGGGCTCTTTGATGACCTGGACGAGCTTCGCTTCGCCACGCTTCAGCTCGTCGGCAACGTTCGGGACGCGCCGGCGAGCGGACCGTCCCCCGCCGTTCGTGGCCCCATTCCTCCCTCCACCCTCACCCCCGTTGCCGTCTTCATCGTCGGCGCGCTCCGAGGGCTCCTCGTCCTCGTCGGCCTCGATTAGGTCGGAGGCATGGAGAAAGGCGCTCTTTTCGGTCCCGATGTTGACGAAGGCGGCCTGGATGCCAGGCAACACGGCTTCCACCGCCCCCAGGTAGATGTCGCCCACCATGCGGCGGGCGTCGGGACGATCCACCAGGAGCTCAACAAGGCGGTCGTCCTCCAGGATCGCCACGCGGGTCTCGCGCGCGGTCCCACTGATCAGAATTTCGCGTTTCAAAGCACGTGCCCTCGATCCCGACCGGCCAACAGCCGTTCGCGATCCGACGAATGTTCCAGCAAGCACTCGCTCCGACCGCCTGCGCGGCGGCCGAGCGGTTTCGATTGGACGAACGTCCCGCAGGCGACGCTCCGAGAGCGCCACTGAGTGACGGCAGTAGCTCAGTCCAATGCATAAGCTAAATGTAAGCGGGCTTGCGACTTACGTCAACCGGTGCGATATTCCCCCCCGCATGCCTAGACCGCAGTCGCACTTTTTCGCGAGGGGGATGCTCCTGACCGGCCTCGTAACGGGCGCGCCCCTCCTGCCGGCCCGCACCCAGACCCTGCCCTACCCACCCGCCCCCAAGGGCGACGTCATCGACGACTATCACGGCACCAAGGTGGCCGACCCCTACCGCACGCTCGAAGACCCGGATGCTCCGGCGACCCGCGCGTGGATCGAGGCCGAGAACCGGCTCACCGAGAGCTACCTCGCCGAGATTCCGGAGCGCGCCCGCGTGCGCGAACGGCTCACCAAGCTCTGGAACTATCCCAAATACGGGGCGCCGTTCCACAAGGGGCGTCACTACTTCTACTTCAAGAACGACGGGCTCCAAAACCAGGCGGTGCTCTACACCCAGAGCTCGCTCGCGGCCGAGCCCCGGACCCTGCTCGACCCGAACCTGCTCGCGGCCGATGGCACCGTCGCCATCAGCACGCTCGCCGTGTCGGAGGACGGCGGACTCGTTGCCTACGGCACGTCGGCGAGCGGCTCGGACTGGGAAGAGTTCCGCGTGCGCGACGTCGCCACCGCCGCGGATCGCCCCGATCACCTGCGGTGGATCAAGTTCTCCGGCGCGTCGTGGACCAAAGACGGCCGAGGCTTCTTCTACAGCCGGTACCCCGAGCCCAAGGACAAAGCCCTCAGCGACGTCAACCGGTTCCAGCGCGTCTACTACCACCGGCTGGGGACCGAGCAGACGGCCGACCTCCTCGTCTACGAGCGCCCCGACCAGCCGGATTGGGGGATGAACGCCACCGTGACCGACGACGGCCGCTACGCTGTCCTGCAGGTGTGGCTCGGCACCGATCGGCGCAATCGGGTCTACTACCGCGACCTGGGCGACGCGCGCCAGCCGCGCGTCACGGGCGAGGTCGTCCGGCTGCTCGACGACTTCGACGCGAGCTACGGGTTCGTGGGCAACGACGGACCGGTGTTCTACTTCCTCACCGACTTGGATGCCCCCCGCAAGCGGGTCATCGCGATCGACACCCGGCATCCCGAGCGCGGCCGCTGGCGTGAAGTGATCGCGCAAGGGCCGGACGTGCTCGAGACCGTCGCGATCATCCACGACACGTTCGTCGCCAACTACATGCATGACGCGGCCTCCCGGCTCCGGCTGTACGCGCTCGACGGCCGGTTGCTCAAGGAGCTCGAGCTCCCGACCCTCGGCTCCGTGACGGCGATCAGCGGCGAACGCAAGGACACGGAGATGTTCTACGCGTTCACGTCGTTCCTCTACCCCACCACGATCTTCCGCTACGACTTCCCGACGGGCGCGACGAGTGTCTTCAAGGCGCCGGCCATCGACTTCGATCCGGCGGGCTACGAGACCGAGCAGGTGTTCTACACGAGCAAGGACGGCACGCGCGTGCCCATGTTCCTCACGCACAAGAAAGGGCTCGTGCGCGACGGCTCGCACCCCACCTACCTCTACGGGTACGGCGGCTTCAACATCAGTATCACGCCCAGCTTCTCGGTCGCGATGCTCGTCTGGCTCGAACGCGGGGGGATCTACGCCATCCCGAACCTGCGGGGCGGCGGCGAGTACGGCGAGGAGTGGCACCAGGCGGGCATGCTCGATCGCAAGCAGAATGTGTTCGACGATTTCATCGCCGCGGCGGAATACCTGGTCGCCCAGCGCTACACCACGCCCGCCAAGCTCGCCATCGCGGGCGGATCGAATGGCGGACTCCTCGTCGGCGCCGTCATGACCCAGCGCCCCGACCTCTTCGGCGCCGCGCTGCCCGCGGTCGGGGTGATGGACATGCTGCGCTTCCACAAGTTCACGATCGGGTGGGCCTGGGTCACCGACTACGGGTCCGCCGACAGCGCTGCCCAGTTCCCCTACCTCTACAAGTACTCGCCGCTGCACAACATCCGGCCCGGTACCCGTTACCCGGCGACGTTCGTCACCACGGCCGACCACGACGATCGCGTCGTGCCCGGCCACTCCTTCAAGTTCACCGCAACCCTGCAGGCGGCACAGGCCGGACCCGCGCCCGTCCTGATCGAGATCGAAACCAAGGCCGGGCACGGCGCCGGGAAGCCGACCAGTAAACAAATCGAGGAACAGGCAGACCGCCTGGCCTTCCTCGTCAAGAATCTGGGTATCTAGAGCCGGGCGGTCGGCGGCTTGCCGCCGGCAGGCCCGACGTGTGGGGGGAGCCGGTGGCTGGGGCCGCCGGCGCGGGCAACGGCCAGTCCACGAGATCGCCGAGCAACGCGCGCGCGATCACGATTCGCTGGATTTCGCTCGTCCCCTCACCGATCTCGCAGATCTTCGCGTCGCGCATCATCCGCTCCACGGGGTACTCGGTCGTGTAGCCGTATCCCCCGTGCAGCTGGACGGCCTTGGTCGTCGCCCGCATGGCGAGCTCGGACGCGAACAACTTCGCCATCGCGGCCTCGCGCTTGAATGGCTGGCGGTGCTGCTTGAGCCACGCCGCGTGGTAGACCAAGTGCTTCGCCGCCTCGATCTCCGTGGCCATGTCGGCGAGCGCAAAGTGGACCCCCTGGAAACTCGCGATCGGCTTCCCGAACTGGCGTCGCGTGGCCGTGTAGCGGAGGCACTCCTCGAGCGCACCCTCGGCAAGCCCGAGCGAGAGGGCGGCGATCCCGATCCGTCCCCCATCGAGCGTGTGGAGGAACTGGCGGAAGCCATTGTTCAAGGACCCGAGCACGTTCTCCTTCGGGACGACCGCATCCTGGAGGACGAGCTCGCGCGTGTCGGACGCGCGCCAGCCGAGCTTGTCCTCCTTCTTCGCGGCGAGCACGCCCGGGCACTTGGGGAGCGTTGGATCGTGCCCGATCCCCACCCGCTTCGCCTCCGCCAAGTCGGTCGTGTCCTTCGTCACGATGAACGCCGTGATCCCGTGCGTCCTCTTGGCCGTGGGATCGGTGCGGGCCGTGACCACGAAGATCTCGCCCACGCCCGCGTGGGTGATGAAGATCTTCGAGCCGTTCAGGACGAAATGGTCGCCCTTCTCGACCGCCGACGTGCGCGTCCCGGCCGCGTCCGATCCCGCTCCCGGCTCGGTCAGCCCGAACCCCCCCAAGACCTTCCCCGCGGCGAGGAGCGGGACGTAGCGCTGCTTCTGCTCCGCGCTGCCGAAATCGACGATGGGTGAGGTGCCGAGCGTCGTGTGCGCGCTGACCGTGATGGCGTGACTCGCGTCGACCCGCGCGAGCTCGTGGATCACGATGATGTAGGAGAGATAGTCCATCCCCGCGCCGCCTAACTCCTCGGGCCACGGGATGCCGAGCAGGCCGAGCTCGGCCATCTGCCGCACGTTGTCCCAGGGGAACACGCCCTCGCGGTCGTAGCGCCGCGCCGTGGGCTTCACGACTTGCTCCGCGAATTCGCGGACCATGTCGCGCACCTGCCGATGGTGATCGGAGAAGTAGACGCCGTCGTCCATGCAGCCAATATAGGCGCCCCTGCGAGCGGCAGCGGCCGCTCGGCGCCGTTCAGGCCACGCGATCCTTGGGCGCTGCGCCGGCGAAGAACGCCTTGAGATTCTCGAGCGCGCGCAACCCCATCGCGACCCGCGTCTCCGCCGTCGCGCTGCCCAGGTGGGGCAGGAGCACCACGTTCTCCATGGTCAACAGCTCCGGGGAGACTTGGGGTTCCCGCTCGAACACGTCGAGCGCGGCGCCGGCAAGCCGTTTGGCCTTGAGGGCGCCGACCAGCGCCGCCTCGTCGACGACGTCTCCTCGCGCGGTGTTGATCAGGAAGGCGGACGGCTGCATCAGCGCCAGGTGCTCGGCGTTCATGAGGTGATGCGTCTCCGGCGTCGCCGGCGAGTGCAGCGAGACGAAGTCCGCCTCTCCCAGCACGGCCGCGATGCTGGGGCGTGGCTCCGCGCCCAGTTCGGCCAGGACCGCCGGGGACGGCGCGAGCGGGTCGTGGAAGATCACGCGCATGCCGAAACCGTGGTGCGCCCGGCGCGCCACGGCGCGCCCGATCCGCCCCATGCCGATCACGCCGAGCGTTTTGCCGCTGACCTTGGCGCCGAGGAGCTGGGTGGGGGCCCACCCCGCCCATTCGCCTGCCCGCACGCGCCGCTCGCCCTCACCCGCCCGCCGCGCGACCATCAACATCAGCATCATCGCGTCGTCGGCCGTGTCATCGGTGAGCACGTCGGGCGTGTTCGTGACCACGAGGCCCCGCGTTTTCGCGGCGGCGACGTCGATGTGGTTGAACCCCACCCCGAAGTTCGCGAGGATCTTGGCGCGCAACGGCTCCACGCCGAGCACCTGCGCCGTCAGCCGATCCGTCACGGTCGGAAGTAGGGCGTCGGCCTGGCGGAGCGCCTCCCTGAGCTCGTCCGTCGTGAATTGATGATCGTCGCGATTGAAACGCGTCTCGAAGTGCTGGGCGAGCTGTACCTCCACCGCGGCTGGCAACCGCCGCGTGACCACGAGGCTCGGGCGACCGCGCGCGACGTTGCTCACCGCAGCCCTACCGCTACCCCCACCCTCAGCTGCACCCCAACCACGCCGATGCTGATCGCACGAGCGGGCCTCACGCGCGCACCGCTGAGCGGGACGATGGCTTCCCGGGCGGCACGGGTGGGGCCTCCGGCGTCGGCCCGACGACCGGGCGCAGGGCCAACGGCGCGGCACTCGAACGGCACCACTCGCTCGCGGCCGCCACCCCCGCCCCCGCCGTCACCGGGATCCCGACGTCGCGCAGCGCCATCTCGACGCCCGCCAACGCCCCGAGCAGCATCACGTCGTTCAGGTCGCCGAGATGCCCGATCCGAAACACCTTGCCCGCGAGCCGCCCGAGCCCGGCCCCGAGCGACAGGTTGTAGCGCCGGAAGGCGATGTCGATCACGTCGGCCGCGCTCTTGCCCTCCGGCACGACGACGGCGCTCACAGTGTCCGAGTACCACTTCGGCGCCTTGGCGCAGAGCTTCAGGCCCCACGCCCGCACGGCGGCCCGCACCCCTTCGGCGAGCCGGTGGTGGCGTGCGGCGATCGCGTCGAGCCCCTCCTCGAACAGCAGGTCGAGCGAGGCGCGGAGCCCGTGGAGGAGCGGCAGCGCGGGCGTCGACGGGAAGTATCCGGTCGCATTCGCTTTGACGTGGTCGCCGAAGTCGAAAAAGGCGCGCGGACACTTCGCCTGCTCCCGGGCCGCCAACGCCTTCCCACTCGCGCACACGATCCCCAGGCCCGGGGGCAACATCAGGCCCTTCTGCGAGCCCGTGACCGCGAGGTCAACCCCCCAGTCGTCCATCCGAAAATCGATCGAGGCGATCGAACTTACCCCGTCCACGTACAGGAGCGCGGGATGCCCCGCCGCGTCCATCGCCCGCCGCACTCCGGCGACGTCACTCGTGACCCCCGTCGTCGTTTCGTTATGGACGATCAGGACACCCTTGATCTCGTGCGCCTGATCCTCGGCGAGCGTCGCTTCAATGCGATCGAGCGGGGCGCCTTCGCCCCACTCGACATCGATGATGTCGACGCGGAAGCCGTGGCGCTGCGCGAGGTCGATCCATAAGTGGCTGTATTGGCCGTAGCGGGGCGCGAGGAGGCGATCGCCGGGCGACAACGTATTGACCAGCGCCGCCTCCCACCCCCCCGTACCGCTCGCGGCGAAGATGAACGGTTGCCCCGTCGCCGTCTGGAACAGCCGCTTGAGATCGCGCAACAGCCCCGTGGTGAGCTCGGGGAACGCGGACGAGCGGTGGTCTTCCATGGGGCGATCCATCGCCCGCAGGATCCGTTCTGGCACATTCGTGGGACCGGGGATGAAGAGGAAGTTGCGGCCCGCCATAGGAGCGTCCTCGCAAGGTGTGCAGGTAGGACCACGCCGGAACGGTCGACTCTCACCGACCGCTCCCGGGCGAAAAGTAGTCCGCCCCCCTCCCCCGGCAACCGTCCCGGCCGGCCCCGTGCGGGCCCCTCCCGCGCTCGATGGGGAGTGCGGGGCGGCCGCCACGAAACACGTGGGCCCCGGTCGAGAACCCCGGGGCCCGATGCCCGCCGTTGGCGCAGCGCCGCCTCGTTAGGCCTTATCCTTCCAATCCACCGCGTAGGCGTTCCCGCACTCGTAGCATTTCACTTCCTTCGGCTGCCCGGTGACGTGCTGACGCTTGTGACACCCCGGGCAGACGAGGTGCGGCTCGTGCACCACGCTCCAGGCCCGCGGGCGGTCCGCGCGGAGTTCCAAGTCGTCCTTCCCGACCCGGATCTCGACCTGATTCACGTCTAGCACCAGCCAGGCCTGCCCCGGCTCCTCCACCACGCGATACCACGCCCCTCGCCGGAGACCCTCCTTCTCCGCTCGGTTGCCGCGACTGCGAGCCCACTTGAGGTTCGCCATGCCCTTACTCCCGTTCCTCGCCGACGCGGTCCCGCACCAGCACGAGGATTGCCGCCTGCGGGACAACTAGATACTTCGACCCCTCGAACGTGATCTCCACGGCCGCCTTACGAAAGAACAACGCGTAATCGCCCACGCGGGCCTGCATCGGGAGGTATTTCACGTCGGGGCCGTGAATCTTCCATGGCTCGTCGTCCATACTGGCCGGCTCGGTCATCGGTGTGCCCGGCCCCGTCGCGCGGATCCGCCCGCCCTGGACCTGGCGCGCGTCGATCGCGGTGGGGGGAAGATAGAGGCCGACGTTCGTGCGCTCCTCGCCCTCCTCGGGCGTGATGAGCACGCGATCGCCGACCACGATCAACCGCTTCGGCGCCTCGTCCGGCATGGGCCTGAGTATACCACCTCCCGTCGGGGCGTGCCGGAAAGACTGGCAGATCCCTCGGCCCTGCCGCCGCCCGGAGGTGCGGGGATGGTGATGCAGATCACGCGACCGCTTGACAGGGCGGAGCGCCGCTTTATTAATGCGCCCCTGCTACCGCGCCCTCAAACCCGCGGACGCGCTCGCAGGCACCGTTCCCCGCTCCACTCCAGGAAGGGGTACCGACGAAATGCAAAACCCCATCAGCAACGTCCAGACTGAGCAATGGAGCTGGATTCTCCAGACGGTCTGGGGCTGGATCTGGGGAGGCCTGTCCTGGATCCTCGTCTGGCAGGCGTACGTGTTCCGCTACGTCCTCACCGGATCTACGTTCTGGGTGCTCTTCGGCAAGTTCGTCCTGCTGTTCTTCCCCGCCACCGTCCTCGTGGCCGGCATCTGGGGCACGATGGTGTCGCTCTATACGCTCCCCTTCCGCTCGGGCCGAGGACGCTTCCTGGCGTCGCTCCTGATGTCGTGGTGGGACGTGGCGCGCATGGCGTGGTTCTATTGGTTCGGCCTGGCGCGCTTCCTCCTCGTGTTTGTCGGCTGGATCTGGGGGCTGCTGCGGCTCGCGGTGGGGCTCATCTGGCGCACGCTGAAGAACATCGTCACGTCCCCCTTCGCCCTCCTGGACTCGACCTCCCGCGAGCCGGGCGTCCCCTCGATCGCGTTCACCCTCCTCATCTTCTGGTCCGCGATCGAGGCCACGATCTTCACGTTCACCCTGCGCCCCACCATGGCCGAGCTGCTCGCCGACCTCACGGGGTACCAGGTGAACCCGCTGTTCCTGGTCGTGATCCTGTGGTTCTTTCTGTTCATCATCATCGGGGGCAGCTTCGCGTGCATCCAGGTGCTGAACGAGGCCATCCGCACGCGCGCCGTGGGCCAAATCGTCTCCATGGTCCTCGTGGAGATCACGGTAGCCTTGTTCGAAGTCCTGTTCCTGTACCGCGAGCTGATTGACGCCATCACGCCGTGGCTCGCCCAGCAGGGGTTCGAGCTCGGCATCGGCGGGACCCTGGGGCTCGCGTTCCTCGGGTGGGTGGGCGTGCGCGGCATGACGTGGTTCCTGTTCGGCCGCTTCGGCACCCCGGCCCTCCTCTCCATCCTGGGCCGCAAGGCCATGGAAGGCGTCGGCACGGCGCGCGCGGCGGCCTCGGGCGCCGACGCGGACTACTGGCGCGGGCCGATCCAGGCCCTCAAGGCCGAGCACGAGTGGTTCAAGAAGGAAGCCCAGCACCTCGTCGAACTGCTCACGTTGCCGGTGCTCCAACTGCTCGCCGCCGGCTTCAACTTCGGCGTCGTCGTCATCCTGGGGAAGCCCCACTTCACCCTGCCCTTCCGCTCGCTCGATCAGGTGCTCACGAGCACGCCGCTCGTCGGCGCGAAGACGGGCGAGGCAGGTGCCGTATGACCCGCCGCATCGCCACCTTGGTCGGCGCGCTCAGCTTCCTGGCCTGCGCGCCGTCGGAGCGAGGGGGGGGAACGCCTCGCTCCACCCTCGTCATCGGCCTCGACATCAGCGGGTCGTTCCGCCACAACCCGAGCTTCAACGGGGCCTTCGAGTTCGCCGCGATCTACATCTATGGCCACCTGAACGGCCTGGGGGGCATGCCGCGAAACACCGCGATCTTCGTCGGCGAGTTGGGCGGGGTGCGGCCCGGCCAGGCAAAGGTGTTCCACCCGATCCAGGACTTGGAGGGCAAGTCGCCCGACCAGATCGCGACCGATCTCCACGCGTGGTTCCCGCAGGAAGACCCGATTACCGACTTCAACGCGTTCTTCCAGCGCGCCGCGACCCACGTGAAGCGCAACAATCTCGTGCTCGCGCCCTTGAACGTCGTGCTCTTTTCCGACGGCGAGCCCGACTATCCGAACATCAGGAGCATGCCGGCCGACCAGAAATACAAGCGCATCGACCTGAGCCCGCTCGAGTACATCTCGCGCCTCGTGACCGTGCGGCTGCTCTACGCCTCCCCACCCATCGCCCAGCTCTGGGAGCGCCAGGTGCCGCGCAAGCGCGTACGGCTCTGGACACAGGATGCGGACGTCATGCGGGGGTGGCGTCGCTTCGTCGTGCAGGGCACGCCGATGGAGCGGCAGGACTCGCTGTGGTCCTGGGTGACGAACGTCGTGGACGTGCGGGTCCGGCGGGAACGCGTTCTCTAAGGTCCGTCTGCCGACACCGCCAAGGGTCGATGCCGCCGGCGGTGCTCGGCCGGCGGGATCACCGGCTGACCCTTAGCAGTAGCGCTCGAACGCCTCCGATAGGTCGGCCGCGATCTCGTCCGGCCGGCGACCCTCAATGTGCTTCCGCTCGAGCATGAAGACGAGCGTGCCGTCCTTGAACAGGGCCATCTGCGGTGACGACGGCGGATACCCCGTGAAATAGCTCCGGGCCCGGGCCGTCGCGTCAGCGTCCTGCCCGGCGAACACGGTCAAGAGCCGCGCGGGACGCCGGGCGCCCTGGAGGGCGAGGGCCACGGCCGGCCGCGCGTTGCGGGCGGCACACCCACACACGGAATTCACGACGACGAGTGTCGTCGGTGCTGCCGCCTTGAGCGCCCCATCGACGTCCGTGGGCGTGCGCAGCTCCGCGAACCCGAGGCGGACGAGCTCGTCGCGCATCGGCTGCACTAGGCGGGGGTCGTACAGGGGAACGTTGAGGGTCGACATTGGGTCTTCTCCCGGAAAACGAGACGGTGCCTTTCCAATTATAACCCCGCCCCGAGTGCGCGAGGCTCCGCCGGGACGTTATCATTGAACCGCCATGCGCGTCTTGATCGTCGAAGACGATCCTGAGCTCGCCGCCTTGCTGCGCGACGGCTTGCGGGCGCAGCGCATCGAGCCGACCCTCGCCGCCACGTTCGCCGAGGGTCGCGAGCGGGCCGCGCTAGCGAGCTACGACGTGATCATCCTGGACGTGCGGTTGCCGGGCGGCGATGGCTTGACGCTCTGCGGCGACCTGCGCCGCGGGGGCATCACCACCCCGGTGCTCATGCTGACGGCGCTCGACGCCGTAGACGACCGCGTCCGGGGGCTCGAGGTCGGCGCGGACGACTACCTCACCAAGCCGTTCGCCTTCCGCGAACTCCTCGCGCGCCTCAAGGCACTGGCGCGCCGGCGCCCGGCCCTGACGCCCGCTCACCACCGGGTGGCCGACCTCGAGGTCGACCTCGCGGCGCGCGAGGTCCGGCGCGGCGGCCGCGCCCTTAACCTCAGCGCCAAGGAGTTCGCGCTGCTCGAGCTGTTCGTCACCCACCCCGGCCAGGTGCTCGACCGGGCCACCATCACCGCCCACGTCTGGGACGACAACCACGACCCCTTCACGAACGTCCTCGAGGTGCTGGTACGGCGCCTGCGACGCAAGATCGATGACGACTTCGAGCCCAAGCTGATCACCACCCTGCGTGGGGCCGGCTACCGCTTCGGCACGTGAGCCAACGCTGATGGGCCCCCTCGGCCGCCTCCGCCTCCAGCTCACGGCCTGGTATGCGGGCGTGCTGCTCCTCGTCCTCGCGGTGCTCGGCGGCGGGCTGTTCCTGACCGTGCGGCGCCAGATGGCCGAGCACCTCGACGTGTCCCTCCGGGCCGCTGCGGCCGCCCTGGAACAGGCCGCGCGCATCCGGGAAACGGAGCGCGCGGCGGCCCAAGGCGCGGTCGTGGACGCCGTGGACGAGCTCCACATTCCCGATCGCGCCCTCTACCTGCTCGACGACGCGTTCCGGCCCATCAAGCCGGTCACCCTCCCCCAGGGAATCCAGGACGCGATCCGCACAGCCGCAGCCGCGCAGCGCGACTACCGCAACCTCGAGGCCCCCGACGGTCGCGAGCTCCGGCTCTACGTCGAACGCTTCGCGGGGGGAACCGGGACGCCGTACGTCGCCGCCGTCGTGGCGGACCGCCTGGAGCTCGAGGAGGAGTACGCCTCGCTCTTCGAGGCCTTCGCCGCCGCGGCGCTCGTCGCGCTGCTCCTCGTCGCGGGAGGCGGCTCGCTCCTGGTGCGCAAGTCCGCCGAGCCGGTCGAGCGCTCCATGGAACAGATGCGCCGCTTCATGGCCGACGCCGCGCACGAGCTCCGCACGCCGATTACCCTGCTCCGGACGCGGGCCGAGGTCGCCGGAGGCCAGGAACGGGAGCCGGCACGGGACGCGGCCACGCTGCAGGCGATCGAGCGCGAGGCCGCACGGCTCGGCGACATCACCGGCCAGCTCCTCACCCTCGCTCGCGCCGACGCCGGGGAGTGGCCCGTTGTGCGCAGCACCCTGTACCTGGACGACGCGATCGCCGGCGCCGTCGACTCGGCGCGGGCCCTCGCCGACCAGCGGCGCGTCGCCGTCGAAGTGGGCGCGTTCGACGAGGCCAAGATCGCCGGCGACGCCGCCCTGATCCGCCAGCTGATCCTCATCGTGCTCGACAACGCGATCAAGTTCACCCCGGCCGGCGGCCACGTGCGCGTCGACGTCGCCACCCACAACGGCCGCGCCGCGGTCGTCGTCACCGACACGGGCATCGGCATCCCCGCCGAGCAGCTCCCCCACGTCTTCGAGCGGTTCTACCGCGGCGACGGCGCCCGGCGCCAGGTGGAAGGGGCGGGCTTGGGCCTCGCGATCGCGCGCTGGATCGCCGACGTACACGGGGCACAGATCGCCATCGCGTCACCGCCGGGTCGCGGCACCCAGGTTACCGTGACTTTCCCCCAGGCGTGACCCGGTCGCGCCTGCTCCCCCGATAACGCGAGATCTCCATGCTCAACGTCGGCCTCGTGGGGTTCGGGTTCGCCGGGCAGGTGTTCCACGCCCCCGTTATTCGCGCCGTCGACGGCCTGCGCCTGACCACCATCGTTCGACGCAGCCGCGAGCCCGACTCCCGCTATCCGGACGTCGCGTTCGTCGCGAGCGTCGACGAGCTGCTCGCCCGTCCGGTCGACCTCGTGGTCATCGCCACCCCCAACCCCTCCCATCATCCGATCGCCGCGCAATGCCTCCACGCGGGACGCCACGTCGTCATCGACAAGCCCTTCACCACCACCCTCGCCGAAACCGAGGATCTGCTGGGGCTCGCCGCGGCGAAGTCGCGCGTCCTCTCGGCCTACCAAAACCGCCGCTACGTCGGGGACTTCGTCACCGTCCAGCGGGTGGTGCAGGACGGTGTCCTCGGTCGCGTTACGAGCTTCGAATGCCACTTCGATCGCTTTCGCCCCGCCTTGCGGGCCGGGGCCTGGCGCGAACGGCCGGAGCCCGGGTCGGGCGTGTGGTTCGACCTGGGTCCGCACCTGCTCGATCAGACGCTGGTCCTCTTCGGCGTGCCCGAGGCGCTCGCCGCCGACATCCGGACCGAGCGCGAGGGCGCCGAGGCGGACGACGCGTTTGACGTCACCCTCTACTACCCCCGCATGCGGGCACTCCTGCGGGCGTCCGTGCTCACGGCCGCGCCGGGGCCCAGCTTTCTCGTTCATGGGACCGAAGGGTCGTTCACGAAGTACGGCCTCGATCCGCAAGAGGCGGCGCTCAAAGCGGGGCGCTCCCCCACGGAGGCCGACTGGGACGCCGACCCACCGGAACTCTACGGCCGCCTGACCACGCCTGACGGCACGCGCCCCGTTCCCACCATCCCGTCGAACTACACGCACTACTACGAGAACGTGCGCGACGCGATCCGCGGCTCGAAGGCGTTGGCCGTCGGGCCGGACGCGATCCGCAACGTCATGCGCGGCCTTGAACTTGGCGTCGTCTCAAGCCGCGAACGGCGCGCCCTCCCGTGGCACGCGTCGCCCTGAACAGCGCGCGGAGCCTGTAGGGCTCGCCCAGATCAGCCCGGCACCGCTGCGGCCGGCGGAGGGTCGCTGCGGCGGTCCGAGCCCCGCATCGGGGCCCCGCCCGGCCGGGGCCCGAACCGCTTGACCGCCCGCTCGTGCGCCTTGCGCCGTTCGTCGTCGCGGTTGCGCGGCGCGGCGCTCGTCTTCAGATCCCGGAGCAGCCGCCGGGCCGCCGCCGTAACGTCGTCCACCGCGCGCTGAAACACGGCTTCGTTGACGTGCGAGGGCCGCGTCGTACCACTCAGCTTACGCACGAACTGGAGCGCCGACGCCCCGATCTCGTCGTCGGTGGCGGGAGGGGCGAAATTCGCGAGGGTTTTGATGTTCCGACACATGCGGGTGTCCTCAACGAGCGAAAGACGGAGTGGGCTGAACGTTGGGATAATAGACGGGCAACCGTCCGGGAAACAATGGCAGCGACGAGCTAGCGCTGGTCTTGCAGCCGGAAGTCTCGGCCCCGAATCGCGACCAAGAGCGTCGGCACCGCGAACAGCGTGATCGGGGTCGAGAGCGCGAGCCCGCCAATCACGGCGAGCGCCAAGGGGCGCTGCATCTCGCTCCCGGCGCCCAGGCTGAGCGCGAGGGGGGCAAGGCCGAAGAGCGTACAGAGCGTCGTCATGAGAATCGGGCGGAGCCGCACCCGCGCCGCTTCGAGAATCGCCGCCTCGAGCGGGATCCCTTCGACTTGCATCCTGAGGCGCGTGAAATCGAGCAGGATGATCCCGTTCTTCACGATCAGCCCGATCAGCAAGATGAGCCCCATGAACGACGAGACGTTCAGCGCCACGCCCGTGCCGAAGAGGAGCGCGAGCGCACCCACGAACGACACCGGCGCCACGAGCAGCACCACGAGCGGCTCGACGAACGACTCGAACTGCACCACCATCACCGCGCACACGCTCAACACGGCGATCGAGAGCACCAGCAGCAAGGCGCGGAAGGATTCCTGCTGGCTCGCATATTGCCCGCCCAACACCACCCGCACGCCGGCGGGCGGGGGATGCGCCGCGAGCACGCGCCGCACGTCCCCCATCACGCCGCCGAGCGAACGCCCGCTCACGTCCGCCGTCATCGCGATCATCTGCTGCTGATTCTCGCGGTCGAGGCCGAGCCGCGACTGCGCCGGCTCGAAGCTCGCGACCGCGCCGAGCGGCGTGGGTCGACGCGTCCCCGCCGTCATCAGGGGCAACGCCTGGAGCCGCAACGGGTCGAACCGCACGGAGTCGGGGGCGCGGACCCGTACCGCAATGGGGCGATCCCCGAGCCGCACCTCGCCCGCCTGCACCCCGAGGAGCGCCGCGCTCACCGCGCTCCCCACATCCCCCGGCGTCATACCGAGGCGGTCGGCCTCGGCTTGCCGGAGTCGCATCAGGAGCTCGGCCGACGGCTCGCTCACGCCGTTGAAGAGATCCTCCAGCCCCGCGGTTTTGCTGAGTTCGGGGGCGAGCCGGCGGCCGTAGGCCTCAAGCGTGTCCAGCCTCTCGCCGAACAGTTTGATCTCGACCGGGCGCGCGGCGCCCGCGAGATCGTTGATGACGTCGGACAAGATCTGCACGAACTCGATGTGCAGCCGCGGCACCCCCCCCGCGATCTTGGAGCGGGCCTCGTCCATCACCTCGAAGATGCTCCGCGACCGCTGCCCGTGCGGGCGGAGCCGGGCTACGATATCGCCCCGGTTCTGCTCCGTGGCGAACAGGCCGAGCTCGGCACCGGTACGCCGCGAGGTGCCCGAGATCTCGGGCGTAGCCGCCAGAATCCCCTCCGCCACACCCACCTCGCGATTGGTCTCGACGAGCGCCGTACCTCCCGGCGTGAAATAGTCGAGGACGAACGCCCCTTCGTCGATCTCCGGGAGAAACCCGGTCCCGACGAACCGCCAGAGCACGCCCCCCACCAGCACAAGCGCGACGGCCGAGATAAGCACGCGACGCGGATGACGCAGCGTGCCGCTGAGCGCCCGCTCGTACACGGGTCCCAGCCGGTCGAGCGCCTCCTGTGCGCGCGCCAGGAGCCCCCCCACCTGAGCCGCCACTTCGTGCGGCGTCACATACTGCTCCGCCAGGAGTGGGATGATGGTCAAGGCGAGTCCGAGGGAGACGAGCACGGCGACCGTTAGCGTCGTGGCAAGGGCCGCGAAGAACTGCCCCACCACTCCCTGCAACAGCCCGAGCGGCAGGAACACGACGACGGTCGTGATCGTCGAGGTGGTGACCGGCCAGATCAGCTCCTGCACCGCCTCGCGGATGGCGGCGCGCCGCTCGACCCCGAGTGCCAGGTGCCGGGCGATGTTCTCGGTGATCACGACGGCATCGTCGATCACGAGGCCGATCGCGATGGCCATCGCCCCGAGCGTCATCAGGTTGAAGGACTGCCCGAGCAGGCTCATCACGAACACCGTGATTGCCATCGTTAGCGGGATCGAGGTCGCGCTGATCGCCGTGATCCGCGCGTGCCGCAGGAACACGAGCAGCACGAGCACCGCGAGGATGGCGCCTACGAGCATCGCGTCGCGCACCGCGCGCACGGCGTCGCGGACCAACGCCGCCTGATCGTAGACCGGCTTCAGATGCACGCCCGGCGGGAGCGTCGGCGCGAGCGCCGCCACGATCGCCGCCACACTGTCGGCGATCGCGAGCGTGTTGCCCCCCACCTGCCGCGTGATGTTCAAGAGGGCGGCCGGCTTGCCATCGCCGGCGATGATGCGCACGTGGTCCTCGGTGCCCACGACGACGCTTGCCAGGTCGCGCACTCGGAGCCCGCTCTTCACGACGACCGCGCCCACGTCGTCCGTGCTGCGCGCCTCCTGATCAGTCACGATCAGATACTGCCGGTAGTCCTGCGCCACACGGCCCACGGCTTGGACGGTGATCGCCGTGCGGATCGCGTCGGCGAGGTCGCGATACCCGAGTTCCGCAGCGGCCAACCGCTCGGGGCTCGCAATGACCTCGATCTCCCGCACGTCCGTGCCCTGCACGTCGACCCGCCCCACCCCCGGCACGCGGGAGAGGAGCGGCTTGATGTCGTAGCGGGCGATGTCGTACAGCGTCGCGGGGTCGCCACCCTCGAGGTTGTACGACAGGATCGGGAAGAGCGACGGGGCGAGCCGCTCGATCTCGATGTCCAGATCGGGCGGGAGCTGACTCTGCACCTGGCTCACGCGCGCGCGCACCAGCTGCAGCGCGTACGCCATGTCCGTGGTGGGAGAGAAGGTGATCTGCACTTCCACGGCGCCCCGGATGGAGTGCGAGCGCACCCGGGTCACCCCCGGGACGACGCTCACCGCTTCCTCGAGCGGACGGGTGATGCTGAACACGACTTGGCGTGCCCCGAGGGTCGAGCCCTGGGCTACGATCACGATGCGCGAGAACTGGAGTTCGGGATAAATCGCGGACGCGAGCCGCAGCGCGGCCCACACTCCGGCCGCGCTCAGCAGCGAGACGAGGAGATAGATGAAGCGCCGCTGGCGCGACAGGACGTCGAACAGCTTCACGAGGGCTTCCGCGTGATCCGCGCGCCGTCCTCGACGCCGTAAGCCCCGGTCGTGACGACCGTCTCCCCCGCCTCGACGCCCTTCACGATCTCCACGAGAGCGTCGCCGCGCGCCCCGACCGTCACGGGGCGGGCGTGCGCCACCCCGGCGCTGTCGACGACGAAAACCTGATAGCCGTCCCCGGCGGGCACCAAACTCGCGGCCGGAACGGCGACCGCCCGCGGATGGACGCCCGTCACGATGCGGCCGAACACCGACTCCCCGATCCGCAGCGCCCGGGCCGGACGCGCGACCCCGGTCCGCACCGCGACGGCGCGCGACGCCGAGTCCACCGCCGCCCCGACTGCATGGACGATGCCCGTGCCGAGCGTCTCGCGCTGGTCGCCTTCCCCCGCCGTGACCACGACCGAGTCCCCGGCCCGGATCAGGGCGGCGTCGCCCGGGGTCACGTTGAAGACCAGGTCGAGCGCCGCCGGGTCCGCGACGGCCACGAGCGGCTGCGTCCCGTCCACCGGCGCGCCAATTACGGCGTTCATGCGCGTCACCACACCGGCGAGCGGCGCGCTCGCGTTTCCTGCAGTAGCCGGTAGAACTCCTGCTGGTTCAGTGGGTCGAGGCCGCCGGTCGGCTCGTCCAGGATCAGCAAGTCAGGCTTGTGCATGAAAGCGAGCACGATCGCGAGCT
>DATLKW010000195.1:0-18363 GCA_035538175.1 Gemmatimonadales bacterium
CTCGCGCATTCCACCAAGAGTAGGTCTACTGCTTCTCGCTCGTTGTGCGAGGAGAGACGGCCCATGGCCGTCCCCACAGCGAGAGTTCCTGAAGCAACGACAAACCGGCGAGGAGGCCTACTAGCGCGGCGAGCGGGCCGCCGGGCGGCGGCAGATCGGGCACGGCCCCATTCGTGGATCCTGACCGAGGACCAGCGCGACCGGCCCAAGCGTTACGGCCGTGTCGGTAAGCGCGACACTCAACGTCATCGATCGATCAGTCACGGTGCCGAAAAACCGCGCCGGGTGATCAGGCCCACGGGCGACTGGATAGAGCGTGATGTTGTAGCGACCGGTGACCCTGAAACGCCCGCTTGAGTCCGTCACCAATGGCTGCTCCGCGTCGCCAGCGGTGCAGCCGATGTGCACGTGCGCGCCCGAGTCCGTCACGATCGCGCCCGCGTTGTCCCCACCCCACGTCCCCGTCGGGACAGGGCCCCTTGGCGCCTCCACGAGGCGCGAGCCGTCGCAGGGACCGAAGGCCAGGAGGCTGGCCAGGAGAACCTGCCTCAAGTCTCCTGCCAGCGCGCCCCCTTGAGAAGCTCCTCCACGATGTCGGGGGCTGTTCGGCCCGCCGCCTCGGCGGCGAAGTTGATAACGAGCCGGTGCGTCAAAACCGTGGGCGCCACACGCTTGAGATCGTCATAGTCGGGCATCGGCCGCCCGTCGAGGGCGGCCCGCGCCTTGGCCCCCAAGATGAGATATTGCGACGCCCGTGGACCTGCCCCCCATGACACGTATTCCCTGATGAAGGCCGGCGCCTCCCCGTCTCCCGGCCGACTCATCCGCGCGAGGGTCACGGCTGCCCGCACGAGCGGCCGCGGCACGGGGATGCGCCGAACCAAGTGCTGCAACGCCAGGACGTCCTCCGCCGTCAGGACCGGCGTGATCGCCGTCGCGGAATCGCCGGTGGTCGCCTCCACGATGCGCTCCTCTTCCTCCTTGGACGGATAACTGACCCGCAACTCGAACATGAACCGGTCCAACTGCGCCTCCGGCAAGGGATAGGTGCCCTCCTGCTCGATCGGGTTCTGGGTGGCTAGGACGAAGAACGGAGCGGGAAGGGCGTGCGTCTGGCCGGCCGCCGTCACCTGATGCTCTTGCATCGCCTGAAGCAGCGCCGCCTGGGTCTTGGGCGGCGTCCGGTTCACCTCGTCGGCGAGCACGATGTTCGCGAACACGGGCCCGCGCACGAACCGGAACGCGCGCTTCCCGGTGCCCTGATCCTCTTCGATGATTTCAGTCCCGGTGATATCCGACGGCATGAGGTCCGGCGTGAACTGGATGCGCGAGAACTTGAGGTCGAGCGTCTGCGCAACGGTCTGCACCATCAAGGTCTTCGCGAGCCCAGGCACCCCGAGGAGCAACGCGTGACCCCCCGAGAAGACGGCTGTGAGGATCCCGTCCAGGACGTCCCCCTGACCCACGATGCGGCGCGCCACTTGGCCAAGGAGGTCGGCGCGCGCCGTGGTCAGCCGCTCCAGGAGCTCGACATCACCCTGGGGCGGCGCCGAGGGGGGGGAAAGAGGGGTTGGGTTCGGGGTCATGAGTGCAAGGTTACAACATCATACTCCCAAGCGCCACATAAGTTTGCACGCTTGGGGCTTTGCTTGCGAAATTTTTCACAAGCGCATATGTTCCGATCCGCACTGTGCCCCCGCAGATGAATCCTAGCGATCCCGACGGCGTCGGCCGGAGCTTCGGTGAGGGTTACTCCTACGTCGCCCTGGGGTTCACCTTCGCATTCGCGATCCTCGGGTTCGGCGCCCTGGGGTGGGTCGTGGACGGCTGGCTCGGGACGCGCCCGCTCTTCGCCCTTCTGGGCGCGGGCGTCGGCGGATTCGGCGGGTTCATGAGCATCTATTACCGCGTGCAACGAGACACGGGCGCTGGGGGAAAGGGGAAGGGCAAGGCGTGAGCCCTTACCTCCGGCTTGCGGTGCTGGGAGCGGGGCTCGTAGGCGTGTCGGTGATTGTAGGCGGACGAGCGGCGGGGGTCGGCGGCGCGACGGGGCTCGTGGCGCAGTTCGCCGCCGTGGCGCTCCTCCGGCCAGCGATGAGTGCGCCGCAACCGGTCTTCATGGCACGATGGGTCGGTGGCATGGGGCTGCGGGTCCTGGCGCTGGGCGCGCTCCTCTTGGTCGTTGCCACCCACCGGGCCACCCTCCCACCGCTCCCCGCTTCGCTGGGGTTCCTCGGTGTGCTGCTGCCCCTGCTCTTCTGGGAGACGACATTCTTGCGATGATGCAGGCGCCGGACATCGGCAAAGCCATCTTCGAGCACACGTCGGACAGCCACGTCATCGAATGGCCGTTCGGCCTCGAGACGCATCTGCCGACCGACTGGATCCTCTTCGGGGTCAACGTCTCGCCCACGAAGCACGTCGTCTTCATGGGGATTGCGGCGGCCTTGGTCTTTCTCACGATCTGGTACGGCGGTCGCCAAATCGAACGGCGGTACCGAGAGGGGAAGGCGCCAGCCGGGTTCGGCGCTGCGATCGAAGCGATCGTGCTGTTCGTCCGCAATGACGTGGCGATCGCCAACATCGGACACGGCGGCGAAAAGTTCGCGCCGTACATCCTGACGCTCTTCTTCTTCATTCTCTATTGCAACCTCCTCGGCCTCCTGCCCTGGGGCGCGGCGCCGACCGGCAACCTGGCCGTCACCGGGGCGCTTGCCCTAACCGCCTTCGTCACGATCGAGGTCTCGGGGTTCCGGGCACTCGGTCCCAAGGAGTATCTCAAGACGATCGTGTTCGTCCCTCCGGGCATGACGGGGTTCGGCGCGTTCGCGATGGCCTGCATCATGACACCGATCGAGATCATTGGGAAACTGGTGAAGCCCTTCGCGCTCACGCTGCGACTGTTCGCCAATATGACTGCCGGGCACTTCGTGATCCTCGCTCTGCTCGGCCTGATCTTCATCTTCTCGAGCTGGCTCGTGGCGGCGGGCTCGGTGGCGTTTGTGACGTTCATGATGCTGCTCGAGTTGTTGGTGGCCTTCCTGCAGGCCTATATCTTTGCGCTCTTGACGTCGGTGTTCATCGGGATGCTGCAGCACGCCCACTGACGGCGCTGACGCCGCGACACCAGGTGGCGAGGGCGGACGACAACACCTCATGATGAGGAGACCATGCTAGACCTACTGACGGTGCTTCAAGGGGCCCAGGGGAGCGGCGCGGACCTCGCCGCCGCGGCGAAGAACACGAACGCCCTGCTGGGCGCCGGCCTCGGCCTCGGGCTCGCGGTGATTGGTGTGGGGCTCGGCATCGGCCGGATCGGCGGCCAAGCGGTGGAGGCGATCGCTCGACAGCCCGAGGCTTCCGGCGACATCCGCGGCGCCATGATCCTCACGGCGGCGCTCATCGAAGGTGTGGGCCTCGCGTCCCTCGTGTTCGCCCTCCTCTTCAAGCTGCTCCCCTAGGTGCCCGTCGTGTTGCTGCTCTTGGCGCCCGAAGAGTTCACGCCCTTCTCGATCAATCCAGGGATGATTCTCTGGACGCTCGTCGTCTTCCTCATCCTGCTCGCCCTGCTGTGGAAATTGGGCTGGCCGGCGATCCTTAAGATGGTCGAAGAACGCGAGCGGCGGATCCAAGCGCAGCTGGACGAGGCGGAGCGCGCGCGGGCGGAGGCCGCACGCCTGCTCGAGGAACATCGGCGGGTGCTGGCGGCAGCCAACGCCGAGGCGCAGGAGACGATCGCCAAGGCCAAAGCCGTCGCCGACAAGGAGCGGGAGGCGCTCCTCGCCCGCGCACGCGGAGAGTACGAGGAGCTCCTCGGGCGGGCTCGCAAAGAAATCGGGGAGGAGAAGGAAAAGGCCATCCGGGAGCTGCGGCGCGAGGCGGTGGACTTGGCCATCGCTGGGGCGTCGAAGCTCCTCGAGAGGTCGCTCGACACGGAGGCGAATCGCCGCCTCGTCACCGAGTACCTCACGACGATCGCCGCGCGCCAGTGAAGAGCATTACGATCGCGCGCAACTACGCCGAAGCGCTCCTCATCGCGGCCGAGGCCCACGGCGACCGGGCCGTAGAGCAGTTCGGCCGGCTGATCGACGCCCTCGTCGGGGCGGTCCAGATGGACGAGCGGATCGGGCTCGCTCTCGAATCACCCCGCGTCGGGAAGGCGACGAAGGCGGCCCTCCTCGAGCGTGCCCTCCGGGACGTGGCGCCCGGAGAGTTCGTCCGCTTTCTCCAGGCCGTCGTGCGACGGGGCCGGCAGGGCCTCCTGGGCGAGATCGCCCAGGCGTACCACGAACTCGTGGACGTGCGTCTGAACCGAGTGCACGCTGGCGTCGTGCTCCCCCACCTGCCGGACGTCTCCCTCGAGCGCCTTGTTGTCGAGCGCCTCTCGGCCGCGATCGGCAAAGAGGTCCGGGCACACTTCCGGGCTGACCGCAGGATCCTGGGCGGGGTGATCGTCCGAGTGGGAGACCGCGTGTACGATGGGTCGCTGCGTCGTAAGCTCGCCGCGTTGCGCCGGAGAATGCTGACGGGAGAATGACGGGCGCGCCCGGGTGAGGCGGCTCTTCGGGCGATGCGCCTCAGACCCGCCCCCACCGCGTCGGCGTCTCAGCCGCGTCGTCCGACCCGGCGTTGGGCTTTCGCCACCCGCTCCCCGGGCCCGGACTTTGCTGTAGCTTCCCGATCCCTATGCCCCCGTTCGCTCCGCTCCTCCTGCTGCATCTGCTCGCCCACGACACCACGGGGTATTGGCAGCAGCACGTCACCTATCGCATCACGGCCTCTCTCGACGAGCCCACCGGCATCCTCATTGGGCGCGTGCGGATCGATTATGTCAACCACTCGCCGGCCACGCTGCGGGACTTCTACGTCCACCAGTACCTCAACGCGTTTCGTCCGGGCTCTCGGTGGGCGGCCGCGGATGCGGCCGAGGAACGCGAGCGGTTTCAACACCTGGTCGACCCCGACTACGCCTTCGAACGCATCACCAGCGCCCTCGTCATGGGCCGCTCGCTCCGACCCGATTATCCCTATGCCCCGGACTCGACCATCGCGCACTGGGCCCTCCCTCGCCCGCTCGCGCCGGGCGACTCGCTCGTCGTCGAGGTGGAGTGGCAGGCACGACTCTCCACGGTGCCGCGCCGCCAGGGCCGGCGCGGCCGACGCTTCGATTTCGCACAGTGGTATCCGAAGGTCGTGGTGTTCGACAAGCACGGCTGGGAGGATCACCCGCTGTATCCCGCGGGCGAGTTCTACGGCGAGTTCGCAACGTACGACGTGACCCTCGACCTCCCCGCGGACCAGGTGATCGGTGCGACGGGAGTGCCGGTCGAAGGCGACCCGGGCTGGGAGCACGCGAAGGCCGATCCCGACCTCCGCGTCGAGTACCAGCGCGACTATTACGCCGCGCGGCCCGCCACGTGTGCGGCGCTCTCGGTCGGCGCCGGGCGCAAATGCGTGCACTTCCACGCCGAACACGTCCACCACTTCGCCTTCTCACTCAACCCACAGTACCTGTACGACCAGGGTCGTGCGGGCGAGGTGGTGGTGCACGTCCTCTACCTCCCCGACGACCGGGCGACGTGGGGGAACGGCTTGGCCGTGCGCAACACCGTCGGCGCCCTGGCGTGGCTCGATTCCCTGTACGGGACGTACCAGTGGCCGCAGCTCACGAACGTGCACCGCATCGAGGGCGGAGGCACGGAGTTCCCGATGCTCATTATGGACGGCAGCGCCTCACTGGGCTTGATCATTCACGAGAGCGGCCACCAGTACACGATGGGGCAGCTCGCGAACAACGAGTGGCGTGAGGCGTGGCTCGACGAGGGGTTCACGAGCTTCCAGACCGGATGGTTCTTCGAAAACCGTGGCTTCGGGCGCGCTTATGACTCGGTCGAGCCCGCCGTCCTGTGGCTCGACCTCGAACGCTGGAGCGAACCGATCTCGCTCCCCGGTGAAGAGTACCGGGACTTCGCGAGCTACAACGCCATGGTGTACACCAAGGCCCAGCTCTTCTTCGAGGAGCTACGCTACGTCGTGGGAGACCCGACGATGCGCCGCATCCTCCGGACCTATTTCGATCGCTGGAAGCTCAAACACGTAGACGAGGACGCCTTCCGCGACGTGGCGGAAGAGCTCTCGGGAAAGGATCTGAACTGGCTGTTCGCGGAGTGGCTCCACGCGACGCCGCTCTTCGACTACCGCTTGAAGCGGGTCGAGCGGTATGGGCTGGAGGGCGGCCGCTGGTACACGGTCGTAACCATCGAGCGCCGCGGCGACGGCCGCCTCCCCGTCGAGATCGGGGATCAGGACACGATCTACGCCCGCGCCTCGGGACAGCCTGCGGAGGAGCGCGTGGGGTTCGTGACGATGAAGCGGCCCGGCCGGCTCCAGCTCGACCCCCGTGGCCTCACCCACGACTATGACCTCCTGAACAACCGTGAGCGGCGACCGCTGGTCGGCCGAGGGGCGTGGGAGCTGCGGCTCGACGACCCGACGCGAGAGCGAGCTCGGCGCGATCGCCTGGTGCGGGCATGGCTCCCCGTCGCGTGGTCGAACGACAACGGCGGCGTCACCGTTGGCCTGCGCGAGCGCTCCAACTACCTTAGCCGCTACGACCGGGACGTGGTGCTCGCCGCCTTCGCCGCCGATGCCGGGGCCACCCACCGCCTCAGCCTGTACGGCCGCTGGAGCAACCCGATTGAGCACCTCGCGCCGCGCACTGAAACGAGCGTCGCCGCCTGGTCGGCCGAGGGTCGTGCGGGAGTAGCCCTTTCCGCCGACCGGACGCTGCGCGAGCACCTTGATTTCGGCCCGGATCCCCACGTGGGCTTCGACGCCGTGTGGATGGCGACCACCGACCTCGGGTACCTCGACCGAGCTCTCTGGGACGACGCCGGCACCGTGGAAGCAGGGCCCTGGTTCGCGACCACGCTGCACCGCGGCGAGACCATCGTACACGCCCGGGTCGGCGCTCACGCCGGTGTCGTGTACTCGAACCCCGGGATCGGGATCGTCTCCCCCAACCGCTACGACTTCGAGGGGTTCGGACGCTTTACGGGAGAGGCGAGCGTCCGGTTCCCGTTCTGGGCCGGGACGCGCCTCGGCCTCCGCCTCTTCGGCGGCGCTTACGCGGGAACGTCCCCGCCCGTGCGCCAGCGGCGGATTCCGGTCGCAGGCGCGGACCCGTACGAAACGTTCACGAACCCGTTCCTCCGCAGCCGAGGGGCCCTGTTCCTGCGGCCGGACTTCTACTACCATGCGCCCGGGAACGCCAACCTCCGGGGATTCGACCGCGACTTGGGCGGTCGCTGGGCGCTGAGTCTGAACAGCGAGCTCGTGCGCTCCCTCAGCAAGCAGGACCAGGGCTTACTGCGGGAGGTGGCGCTCGTGGGCTTCGCCGACCTGGGAATCGTGGACACGCTCGCCGTGTCCGCCACGAGTCCCGGCGGCGCATCCCAGATGCTGTACGAAGGAGGGCTCGGGCTCCTGACCCGTCACCAGATCGGCGATCTCGACTGGACGCTGCGCTTCGACGCGCCGCTCGTCGTCTTTCCCTTCCCTGCGGCGGCCGACCGGGTCGCCGGCAAGGGACGCTTCGCGTTGCGGTGGCAGGTGAGCCTGTCGCCGAGTTTCTGATGGACACACGTACGAGCGATCGGCGCGGATTCTTCCGCGACGCCGCCAGCCGACTGCTGCGCGAAGTCACGGCGCGCACGGAGCGCCGCGTCGCCCCGCGGCGCTACTTCCGCCCGCCGGGGGCGGCCGAGGAGATCGCGTTTCTCGCCTCGTGTACTCGGTGCGGCGATTGCCTCACGGTCTGCCCCGTACAGGCGATCATCAAGGCGCCCCCCGGCGCGGGCCTCGCGGCCGGCACCCCCATCATCGATCCGGGCCTGCAGGCCTGCGTCGCGTGCGCCGACATGCCGTGCGCCCATGCCTGCGCGACGGGAGCGCTCGTCGCACCGGCGGGGGGATGGGAGGGTGTCCACCTGGGCGTGCTCGCGCTCGATCCCGAGCGGTGCATCACCTTCCAGGGGGTGTCGTGTGGCGTATGCGCCCGCGCCTGCCCGGTCGGCGAGCGCGCCCTCGCGCTCGACGCCGGGGGACGGCCCGTGATCAAGCCCGAAGGGTGCGTGGGATGCGGGGTGTGCGTGACGGCCTGTGTTACCTCACCGTCCTCCCTCGCCCTCAGCCTCACGACCGCTCCATGAGCGGGGAGGGACGATGAGCGAGCTGCCCTACCGCGTCGCCAAGCCGTGGGGCTACGAGCTCATCTGGGCGAAGACCGACCGCTACGTGGGTAAGATCTTGCACATCGAGCCCGGTCACGTGCTGTCGCTGCAGTACCACGAGAAGAAAGACGAGTCGATCTACATTCTCTCGGGCGAGATCATCTTGCGGATCCAGCGCGACGACACGCTCATCGAGTCGCGCATGGTCCAGGGACAGGCCTTTCACATCCAGCCCAGGCTCGTCCACCAGTTCGAGGCCGTCGCGCCTGCGGATCTGCTGGAGGCCTCCACCCCAGAGCTCGACGACATCGTGCGCCTGAAAGACCGCTACGGGAGGATCTAGCGTGAAGGTGATCGTGCCACTGGCCGGCAAGGGCACACGGCTCCTGCCGCTCACGAAGCGGGTCCCGAAGCCACTCCTGCGCGTGGCCGGCCGCCCGGTGCTGGACTACGTCATGGATGCCCTGCGGGGGCTCGACGTGGAAGAGTTGATCGTCATCACCGGACACCTGCGCGAGACGGTGGAGCGCTACATCACGACGCACTACACCGTCCCCGCCCGTTTCGTCGAGCAGCGCACGCTCGACGGGACGGCGGGCGCCGTGAATCTCGCCCGGCCCTACGTCTCGGGACCCGTGCTCATCATCTTCGTCGATACGTTGTTCGACGCCGACTTGAGTCTCATCAAGCGCAGTGATGCGGACGGCATTATCTGGGCGAAGGAAGTCGAGGATTACCAGCGGTTCGGCGTGATCGTCACCGACGAGCAGGGCTACATGAAGCGGATCGTCGAAAAACCCAGCACGCCCGTGTCGCGGCTCGCGAATATCGGCCTGCAGTACGTGAAAGACTGGAAGACGCTCTTCGATGGGATCGCGCACGTTCTCGCCCAGCCGCCAGGGAAGGGCGGCGAGTACTATCTCACAGACGCGTTCCAATACATGGTGGACCGCGGGCGGCGCTTGCTCACGGCGACGGTGAGCGGCTGGTATGATTGCGGCAAGGTGGACACGTTGCTCGAGACGAACCGCCACCTGCTCGACCACGGTCGGGCCCGCGGCCCCACGGGCCCGTGCCCGGGATGTCGGATCGTGCCGCCGGTCTACATCGAGGACGGCGTCACGATCGAGCGCTCGACGGTCGGACCGAACGTCTCGATCGAGACGGGCAGCGCCATCACCGACAGCACGATCGCGAACAGCATCCTCGGGCACCACGTGCGCGTGAAGGCCGCCGAGGTGCGAGAGTCGTTGGTCGGAGACGATCAGGTGATCGAAGGCCGAACGGTGCGCGCGAGCGTCTTCGACGCCGGGGAGCTGGCGCCCGCGAAATAGCCGCGCGGGGACCGGAAGAGCGGGGGCCGATGAACGTCGCCGAGGTGCGGGAGCTCTTCACCTATAACGCGTGGGCCAACCGGCAGTTCTTCGCCGCGCTTGCGGCCCTCCCGACGGACGTGTACCTGCGGGACCTGCGCAGCAGCCATGGCGGCTTGCACGGCACCCTGTGTCACATCGTGTGGGCGGAAGAGCTGTGGCTGAACCGCTGGCTCGGGCTCCCCAATCCCGCCACCCCGCAAGGCAAGGACTTGTCGAGCCTCGCCGCGGCGGTGGCACGGTGGGAGACCGTCGAGGCGGGGCGGGCTCGGCTCTTGAGCGCGTTCACCGACGCGCGGCTCGAGGAGCGCCTCGTCGTACGGCCATCGACGGGCGGAGAGTACGTGCACACGTTCCGGCAAATGTTTCGCCACGCCATCGACCACTCCTCCTACCATCGCGGCCAGCTCGTCGTGCTATTGCGACAGGTGAACGCGACGCCGCCGAGCACCGGGCTGATCGCGTTCTACCGATCCCACCCCAGCAGCAGTTCGTAACACACTCCTCCTCAAGCAGTTACTACTAACCCCCGAGTAACTTACTCGACCCCTTGCTTGCGCTGGGGAACCAGGATTACTTACTGACCGTTCAGTAACTAACCAAGCGAGGATGCCACCCGTGAGTCACGCCGTCACCGCCGTGCCCAAGAAACGCGCGCGCCGCCCGCGCTGGCAACGCCGCAAGGCGGCGCGCCCCGAGGAACTCGTCGCCGCCGCGGTCGACGTGTTTGTGGAGCGGGGCTACGCAGCCACGCGACTCGACGACATCGCGCGACGCGCCGGGGTCACGAAGGGTACGATCTACCTCTACTTCGCCAACAAAGAAGCCCTCTTTAAGGCGATGGTGCGCCAGACGATAGTGCCGGCAATCGCGCGCGCCGAACAGACCGTGGCCGAACACCGCGGGCCAGCGGCGGAACTGTTCCGCGAGCTCGTGCTCGGGTGGTGGGCCGTGATCGGCGACAGCCGGCTTTCCGGAATCCCGAAACTGCTCATGGCCGAGGCGGGAAACTTTCCGGAGCTCGCCCGGTTCTACTACGACGAGGTGATCAGCCGGGGTCACAAGCTGATGGCGAGTGTGCTCGAGCGCGGCATCTCGACGGGCGAGTTCCGGCCCCTCGACGTGAAGCTCGCCGTGCGGCTCGCGTGGGCGCCCCTGATCCACGCCGCGAACTGGCGCCACTCGTTCGCGCTCTGCACGCGCGACCCCTTGGACGTCGCCGCATACATCGCCAGCCACCTGGACATCTTCCTTCGCGGCATCGCGAAGCCACTCCAATAGGACGAAGGATGCGCTCGCTCTTCCTCCTTGCCCTAGCCCTCACCGCCTCGACCGCGTCACTCGCGGGACAGGCCTCACGCCCACTCGCCCTCTCCCTCGGGGACGCCGTGCGACTGGCCTCGGGCCAAGCCCCGGCGGTGTCGCTCGCGACGCTCCGGATGGACGAGGCGGACGCCCGGGTGCGCGAGGCGCGCGCGGCGTTGCTGCCTTCTCTCTCGCTCGGCGGCTCGTGGCTCAATCGCACCTTCAACTCGAAGTCCCTGGGCATCGACTTTTCGTTCCCTACTCCGTCGGGGGGAAGGGCCTCGCTCCCGGAGCTGATCGGCCCGTTCAATCTCTACGACGCCCGGCTGAGCGCGCACCAGACCCTCGTGGACTGGTCGAGCGCGGCACGGGTCCGCGCCGCTTCCGCCCAGGCGGACGGGAGTCGCGCGGAGCACGGGGTCACGGTCGAAGGCACGGCGCTCGCCGCGGCCCTCGCCTACCTGCGCGCGGCCCGAGCCCAGGCGGAGGTGGCGGCCCGACAGGCCGACTCGAGCATCGCCGCCGAGCTCGTGGGCCTTGCCCAGGCGCAGAAGACCGCCGGGGTGAGCGCAGCGATCGACGTGACTCGGGCGCGCACGCAGCTGGTGGCGGCCGAGGGCCTGTTGATCGTGGCGCGCAACCGGCTCGATCAGGGACGCATCGACCTGACGCGCGCGCTCGGGATGGATCCGGCCACCCCGGTCGCGCTCAGCGACACCCTGGCGGGAACGCTCGGCGTGGCGGACGTGCCTTCGGGACGCGACTCCCTTGTGGCGGCAGCCCTCGCCCGCCGACCGGAGCTCAAGACGGAGCTCGCGCACGGCGTCGCCGCGCGGCGGACCGGCTCGGCGATCCGCGCGGAGCGGCTGCCTCGGCTCGAGATGGCGGCCGACTACGGCGTGAACGGGCGGACCGTCCCCGGCGCCATCGCGACGCGCGACCTCACCGTGGAGGTGAGCGTGCCGATCCTCGACGGGTTCCGCCGTGAGGCGCGGCTCGCCGAGCAGGACGCCGTGGTGCGCGAGTCGGAAGTGCGCGAGCGGGACCTGCGTCAGCAGATCGCGGCCGAGGTAGAGGCGGCGCTGCTCGATCTGCGCTCCGCCCAGGCACAACAGACGATCGCGGTCGAACGGCTGCGGCTCGCCGGCGACGAATTGTCGCAGTCGCGGCAACGCTTCCGCGCCGGCGTGGCCGGAAACATCGAGGTGATCGACGCGCAGGCAAACCTGATTCGCGCGCGCGACACGGACATTGACGCACGCTTCGCGGCCGCGACGGCCCGCGTGGCTCTGGCGCGAGCGGCCGGCGTCGCCCGGACCGTTCACTAACCCCGTACGCAAGGACCGAGAGCTGGCTTATGGCTACGACGATCGAACCCCAAGCGAAGCGCGACCCCGGGGCCGCCCCCAAGGCCGCCCCTCCCGGATCGGCCGCGTCCACAGCTGCACCCCGGTCCGGGTCCCGGCGGCCCGTCATCTTCACCGTCATGGGCCTCGCCCTCCTCGCGCTCGTCGGGCTCGGCGCCCGCCGCTGGATCTACGGGCTGAGCCACGAATCGACGGACAACGCACAGGTGGACGGTCACATCGTGCCGATCCTGCCCAAGGTCGGCGGCTACGTGACCGAGGTACGGGTGGATGAGAACCGAAGCGTCAAGGCCGGTGACACGCTGGTCATGCTGGACGAGCGCGACTACAAAGTACGCCTCGCCCAGGCGGAGGCCGATCTCGCCGTGGCGCTCGCGAGCGTGAGCAACCGCGCGCGGGTTGGGCAGGCGGAAGCCCAGGTCGAGCAGGCGCAGGCGAACGCGCTCAAGGCCCGCGCCGATCTGGACCGGCTGCGCCCGCTCGCCCAACAGGACATCGTCTCGAAGCAACAGCTCGACGCGACGGTCGCGGGGTCGTCGGCGGCCGACGCGGCGCTCGCCGCGGCCCAGGCCGCCCTCGTGGCGGCGGACGCGCGGGTCGGCGCGGCGCGCGCGGCGCGCGACCAGGCAGCCCTCAACCTGTCCTACACACGCATCACCGCCCCGAGCGCGGGCGTGGTGAGCAAGAAGACCGTCGAGCTTGGCGAGCTGGTCCAGGCGGGCCAACCGTTGATGAGCGTCGTGCCGCTCGAAGACGTATGGCTTACGGCGAACCTCAAGGAGACGCAGATCGAGCACGTGCGGCCCGGCGAGCCCGTGGACTTCACCGTCGACGCATACTCCGGCCGGCACTTCGCGGGGCACGTAGAGAGCCTCGCCCCGGCGACCGGCGCGCGGTTCTCGCTCCTGCCCCCGGACAACGCCACGGGGAACTTCACGAAGGTCGTCCAGCGCCTCCCGGTCCGGATTCGACCCGACCGGGTCGACCCGGCCTACCCCCTGCGGCCCGGCATGAGCGTCAACGTCACCATCGTGACCAAGTAGCGCCCGTGGCCACCGCTGCCCTCCCGACCGCCGCGACCTTCGGGGCCGCCGACGCCGATCGCTACAAGTACCGCTACCTGATCGCGATCACGGTGTCGCTCGCGTCGGTCCTCGAGCTCCTGGACACGAGCATCGTGAACGTGGCGATCCCGCACATGATGGGGAACCTCGGCGCCACGCTCGACGAGATCGCTTGGGTGTCGACGGGCTACATCGTCGCTAACGTGATTATCCTGCCGATCACCGGGTGGCTGTCCGCGTACTTCGGGCGACGGCGCTACTTCGCCGGCTCGATCGGGCTGTTCGTCGTCTCGTCGTTCTTCTGCGGGAACGCCCATTCGCTCGCGGCCCTCGTATTCTGGCGCATCATCCAGGGCCTCGGCGGCGGTGCGTTGCTCTCGACCTCGCAGGCGATCCTGTACGAGGAGTTCCCGCGCGAAGAGTACGGCACGGCGATGGCGATCTTCGGCGTGGGCGTGATGGTCGGGCCGACGCTCGGCCCCACCCTCGGCGGCTATATCACCGACGCCGCGGGGTGGCCCTGGATCTTCTATATCAACATCCCGATCGGTATGCTGGCGCTCGCGCTGTCGCTGAGTTTCATCAACGACTCGCGGTTTCAGCGGAAGGCCGAGGGGATCGATTACGTGGGGCTGCTCCTGCTCGCCTTGGGGATCGGGACGCTCCAGACCATGCTCGAGCGCGGAGAGCGGCTCGACTGGTTCGAGTCGCGCGAGGTGCTCGCCTACGGGATCGTCAGCGCGGTGGCCCTGATCGCATTCGTCTGGCATGAGCTCACGACCGAGCATCCGGTCGTCGATCTGCGGATTTTGAAGAGCCGCCAGCTCGCGGTGGGCGTCGTCTTCGGGGGCGTGCTTGGGATCTGCCTCTACGCCACCGTGTTCGTCCTCCCGGTCTACCTCCAGAATCTCCAGAACTTCACGGCGGAACAGACGGGCTTCGTCATCCTCCCGGGGGCACTCGCGAGCGCCTTCACCATGGCCTCGATGGGGCGATTCCAGGGCAAGTTCGACGCCCGCCTCTCGATTCTCGCGGGCGTTGGGATCTTCGCGCTCTCGATGTGGAAGCACGCCCATTTCACGACGGACAGCGGGATGGCGGACTTTTTCTGGCCCCTCATCTTCCGCGGCGTGGGGCTCGGGCTCATCTTCGTGCCGCTGACCAACCTGGCGCTCGCCGACCTGCCGATGTCGAAGATCCCGAACGGCACCGGGCTCTTCAACCTGATGCGCCAGCTCGGCGGCAGCGTCGGGATCGCTATCTCGGCCACCCTGGTCCAGCGCTTCCAGGCGATCCATCGTGCCGATCTGATCGCCAACATCACCCAGTTCAGCGACGCGACGCGGGCGCGGCTCGCGGCGATCGGGGCGCGGCTCGTCGCAACCGGCACCCCGGCGCCGCTCGCCCCCTCGAAGGCCCTCTTGGTGCTGAACGGCCTCGTGACCCGTCAGGCGTTGATGTTGTCGTTCGAACAACTCTTCTTGTTGTTCGGCGCGTGCTTCGTGCTGGCCTTACCGCTGCTCCTCTTCATGCGACGGAGCCGCGGATTGCCGGGCGGCGGCGCGGCCGCCCACTGAGCGAGCGCGCCCCAGGTGGCGGCGCTCGGCCCTCGGGCGCGGAAGGGAAGGGAGCCGTGACGGTCGAGCACCGGGTGACAGTCGGGGACATCGCGCCAGATTTCACGCTGCCCGATCAAACGGGGACGCCGGTGCGCTTGCGCGATCTCTTGGGACAGAAGGCGGTCGTGTTGTACTTCTATCCGAAGGATCAGACGCCGGGGTGTACGGTCGAGGCCCGAGCGTTCCGCGACAGCTACGACGCATTCACCGCCGCCGGCGCCGAAGTGGTCGGCGTGAGCGCCGATTCGGTGGCCTCGCACCGCCGCTTCGTGGCGAGCCACGCCTTGCCGTTCCTCTTGTTGAGCGACCGGGGCGGGATGGTCCGGGACCTCTACGGGGTCCAAAAGACCCTGGGGGTGTTCCCCGGACGCGTCACCTATGTGATCGACAAAGGCGGGATCGTACGGCACGTCTACTCGTCGCAGCTCCGCGCCACGCAGCACTCCCGTGAGGCGCTGGCTCACGTGCGCGCCATCGGCGGGCCAACGCCGTGACGGCCCCACGCCCGGGGGCCCGCCGCTAGACCACGTCGGCCATCGCCACCGTGACGAGGAGCGCCCGGACGATGCCGAGCGCTCCTTCGACGTTTTCGAACCACTCGGTGTTGAGGTGCGCGTCCCCGGCGTGCCCGCCCGCGCCGAGGGCGATTGCCGGGATCCCGAGGGCGATGGGCACGTTGGCGTCCGTCGAGGCGCTCGTGAGGTCGGCATCGCGGCCGAGGGCGCGGTTGGCGGCGATCGCCGCCTGCACCAGGGGATGGGTCCGCGGGGTCAGGCCGGACGGCCGATCGCCCACGAGCTGCACGGCGACGGCGAGCGGTGCCGTGGCCGGCGTCCGCGTACGGTTCTCGTCGGCCAGCGCCCGCTCGAGCGCCGCCCGCACGGCGGCGTCGAGCTGCGCCAGGGCCCGCGGATCCTCGCTCCGAAGATCCAGGTCGAGCCATGCTTCTTGCGGGATCGAGTTGAGCCCGCTCCCCCCCCCGAGACCCACCACGGCGCAGGTCGTGCGCGGACTGCGAACGGTCGGGAGCTCGGCGATGAGGGCCGCCGCACGCCCCACCGCGGTTGCCGGGTTCGCGACACCGAAGGCCGCCCAGGAGTGCCCCCCCGGGCCCCGAAACGTCACGTGGTAACGCTTCGAGCCGAGCGCGCGATGAATCACCCGCTCGATCCCCGCGCCGTCGAGCGCGATGAACGCCACCGGGTTGGCATCGGCGGCTGGGTCGCCGGGCCCGGCGCTCGCTTTCCCGTCCAGGAGATACCGCACCCCTCGGAGGTTGCCTGAGCCCTCTTCCCCGACCGTCGCCGCGAACAGCACCGGCCGCGAGACTGGCACCGCGGCGACCACGAGCGCCTCCGCCACAGTGACGAGCGCCGCGAGGCCGCGGGCGTTGTCCGAGATGCCCGGTCCCGCGAGCCGCTCACCGCGTCGCTCCACTCGGACGTCCACCCCGGCGGCGAACACGGTGTCGAGATGGGCGGCCAGGACCACGGGAGCGCCGTGGCGCGTGGGCGGCTCCCCGTCCACGCCGAACCAGCCCCGGACGTTCCCAGCGCGATCCACCGCGACCTGTGCGAGCCCGGCTTCGCGAAACAGCTCCGCGACACGCGCGGCGCGTTGGGCCTCGGCGCCGGTCGGCGCCGGAATGGCCGAGAGGGCGGCCTGACGGGCCAGCGTCGCTTCATCGGTGTGCTCGATGTGCTGACGCGCAGCGCGCACGCGTTCGTGCGCGAGCACGCGGGCGATGGTTGGGTCCACGGTCCTTCACACTAATGTGCTTGACGGTGGGGGGCGAGAGGGTGAACACTACGAGATGGACGAGCGCGAACTCATCCACGACTGGAACCGCGTCGAAGCGAGCTTCGACTGGACCCGCGCCCGGGTGGTGTTGAACGATGAGACCCTGCGGGATGGCCTGCAGTCCCCGTCGGTCCACGACCCCCCGCTGGACGTGAAACGCCGCCTCCTCCACCTCATGGCCGATGTGGGGATCGCGGCGGCCGACATTGGGCTGCCCGGCGCCGGCCCCCGGGTGGTCGAGCAGGTCCGCGCGCTCGCCACGGAAATCCGCGACGCTAAACTTCCCATCGCCCCCAATTGCGCGGCCCGCACCGTGATCGCCGACGTCGAGCCGATCGTCCGGGTTGCGGACGAAGTCGGCATCCCAATCGAAGCGGCGACGTTCATCGGCTCTTCGCCCATCCGGCAGTACGCCGAGGACTGGACCCTCGAGCGCATCCTCCAGGCGACCGAGGAGGCGGTCACCTACGCCGTGCGGCACGGCCTCCCCGTGATGTACGTGACCGAAGACACGACGCGCGCCAAGCCGGAAACCCTCAAGGCGCTCTACGGCGCCGCGATCCGTTGCGGGGCGACGCGGATCTGCCTCGCCGATACCGTGGGCCACGCCACCCCCGCGGGCGTGGCTGCGCTCGTCCAGTTCGTCAAGCGCGAGATCGTCAAGCGGGAGGAGGTGAAGATCGATTGGCACGGGCACCGCGACCGCGGCCTCGGGCTCGTCAATTGTCTCGCGGCGATCGAAGCGGGCGTCGATCGCGTCCACGCAACCGCGCTCGGGGTGGGGGAGCGGGTGGGCAACGCCGAAATGGACCTCCTGATCGTCAACTTGAAACTCCTCGGCACCCACCGCCACGACATTGCGAAGCTGCCCGACTATTGCCGGCTCGTCGCCGACGCCGTGGGCGTGCCCATCCCGGTGAACTACCCCGTGATGGGCGCCGACGCGTTTCGCACGGGCACCGGCGTGCACGCCGCCGCGATCATCAAAGCCAAGAAGAAAGGCCACGCCTGGCTCGCCGACCGGGTGTACAGCTCCGTCCCCGCCGAGGAGTTCGGGCTTGAGCAGAAGATCGAGATCTCCCCCGTGTCGGGCCTCTCGAACGTCAAACATTGGCTCGACACGCACGGTTACGACGCCGAGGACGAAGCCCTCTGCCGGGTGCTGTTCGAGGCGGCGAAGCGCACGGATCGCGTGCTGTCGGACGAGGAGTGTCACCGGCTGCTCAAGCAGGTGGTATGGCGGTAGGCCCGTTCCGAGACATCGAGCGGGCCTACTTCGATCTCCGGTGGCACTTCGACCCCGTCGGGGCGACGCAGGCCGGCGTGAAGAGCTACGACGACCGCTACGGCCGCTTCGGTGCGGCGACGCTCGGCCCCCACCTCGCGGCGCTCAAGGCCCTCGGCGCCGCCCTCGAGGAGGCAGCGGTGTCGGACCTCGAGGACGAAATCGACCGCACCGCGCTCCTCAACAACATCCGGGTCGCCCTGCGCCGGTTCGAACACGAGCGCCCTCAGGTGCGCAACCCGGGCTTTTGGCTCGCGCACCTGCTCGGGGGGCTCCACTTCCTCCTCGGGCGAGGCGACCGCACAGCGCACGAAAAGGC
>DATLKW010000196.1:0-3090 GCA_035538175.1 Gemmatimonadales bacterium
GCCGGAGAGACCTGACACGCGCGCGCCACACGCTGCGTCCCCCAATAACGTCTCAGTTTGGGCAAACTCACAGAACACCCAATACCACCAAAATCAGAAGTCCGCAAGAGGGGCCATGTGCAGTTTGCGCAGTTGCCTGAATGCGTAAACTGATGTCCTGCAACTAGTTGCATGTGACTCGACTTTGAGTGGATTCTAGCGTCGCGCGTCGGCCCAACGGTTCGTTGCATCGAGCACCGCGAGAACCGAGCTTCGCTCCGGACTCTCGCGGATCTCGCAGGTGCCCGTGAGTAGCTGCGCCTCCCGCCCACCCAGGCCGTGTACGGCGACGAGTACGAATTTGCGGTCGAACGCCTCGATGATCTGTGCTCCCTCGAGCGCGACCGAGTTGTCGGGCAGGAGCTCATCCAGGCATTGCGACGCCGCCCGGGCGGCGGCCTCCACCCGGTTACGCAGCGTGTCGGTGCCCCGCTCCTCCGCCTCCGCCTCACGGCCTTCGAAGGACAGGCGCACGCGGATCAGCACGCGCTGCTGGCGCTCCGAGGGGCGCACTTCCAGCCCTTGGAAGACGACGACGCGCTTGTTTGCCCGCGAGCGGACCGCTTCCTCTTGCATTTGTTCGATCGGTCGGACGTCGGCTGTCTGCGCCACGCTGATCTTGCGGTGGTCGATCTTCACGCCGAGCTGCGCCATGAGCGCCGACTCGATGTTGCGCACCACCTGCTTCGCCTGGACGTCGCTCGTCGTGAGCACATGAATCTCGCTCACCTCCCCGAGCGGCGTCACCACCACGCGGACCGACAACACGCCGGTGAGGCTCGCGATCAGGTTCTCGGCACGCTTCACCCCCCAGGGGTCGGGAGTCTGGCCCGAGGGTGTGAGGGGGAGAGCGTCGCCGCCGCCCGTGGTCTCCGCCGGATTCGACGTCACGTCAGCCGTCTCCTGTTGCCACCTGGTTTCGTCCCATCGCCTTGGCCCGGTACAGTGCGCGGTCAGCCGCGACGAGCACGTCCTCGGTCTCCGGCCCCCGGGTCGGCGTGTACGCAGCCACGCCGATGCTGACCGTGACCATCCCCACTGGGTAGCCTAGATCCCCCCCCATCACCTCCATCCCGGTCCGCACCTTGTCGCCTACCAGCCGCGCCCCTTCCACGCCCGTGCGCACCAGGACGAGCACGAACTCGTCGCCCCCGTAGCGGGCAGCCAGGTCCGTGGTGCGAATGTGGGCGCCGCACTCGCGCGCGGCGCTTCGCAGGACCTCGTTTCCCGCCTCGTGGCCGAACCGGTCGTTCACGGCCTTGAACCGGTCGAGATCCACGAACAGCACGGCGAACGGGTCTCCCGTACGAGCGCTGCGGGCCGTTTCGCTAGCGAGGCGGTCGCGCAACACCCGATAGGTCGCCAGCCCCGTCAGGCCGTCCACCGCCGCTTGAAGCTGCGCCTGCCGGGCGAGCTTGTCGAGATAGGGCGGACAGGACTTAAGCGTCGTCCGGCCCAATACCGCCGCCTCCGCGAACGCACGGCAGGTCGCGTAGCCGCATGCCCCGCAGTCCCACGGCTTCCCATTCGGCGCGAGTCCGACCTCCGTGAGCACGGTCTCGACGGCCTCCGGTGGGGGCCGGAAGCCGTTGCGATGAATCGGAAACGCCTCACCCACGCGCACGCGTCGCGCCACCGCCTCCTCGAGCACAGGCAAACGTGCCCGGGCGGGCTCCGAGGCGCCGACGATCTCCCGGCGCCGGAAGAGCTCGTCGCGGGGACCGAGCAGCGGGTGGTCGAGGCACCCCTCGCACGGCAGGATGTCCACGAACCCCACGTCGATCCGGTCGATCGCCACGGCCCGCGCGATCGCCCCGAGACCCCCGAGCCCGCGCACCTTCCGAAACCGCCGACTGGCCTGGGTTTCCTCCTTCAAGAGCTCGAGGGGGAGGCCCCCAGCCGTGCTCAGGTGCCGGCGCCGTTCTTCGGGGACGCGGCTGAAGTACTCCGACTGCTCCTCGATCCGCACGCCCGTCTGGCGGAACACGTCGGCCAGCTCTTCGAACGTGATGGCGGCTTCGACGTCGCCCCCACCCTCGGTGAGACACACGCCGGCATACACGATCGTGGTGTCCGGCCCGTGCAGGGTTCGCAGATAGCGCGCCTCCGCGGCGATCGGCGTCGCGATCGGCGCCAGGTAGGGGATCAGTTCGGGGTACTGCGTCCGAATCGTCTCCACGACCACCGGGCACGTCGAGCGGATCACGCTCCCCCAGCCGTCGTCGGCCCAGAGGTCCAGGTACTCCTTCGCCACGAGCTCGTCCCCGAGCACGCCGCGGTGTACGATGCGGAAGCCGGCGGCGTAGCACGCGTTCACGACCTGGTTGGGGGTGGCCGGATAGAAGTACACCGCGCACTCGACCGACAGAATCAAAGCGGCACGGCCGGTCCGCGCGAGCTCAAGCGCGCGGGCCACGTCCCCTACGGCCGTGATGGCCTCGTGTGGGCAGGCAGGCACGCACAGCCCACAGCGGGTGCACGCCTCGTCGACGATGTGGACCTGGGTGCCTTCGACGGCAACGGCGTCGGCGGGACACACCCGCACGCACGCCATGCAGGCCACGCAGCTGCCCGGATCAATCCTAAAGTCCACGCGTTGGTCCGGCCCGGGCGCTCGAGCGCGGTGAAGGAGTGTGAAAAAGGGCGCCCAAACATGTGACCGCCATCACACCCTGTCAACCGGTGCGATGGAGCAACGTCCTGGCGACGTGACACTTACGAGCTACGGCAGTACGTACTCTCGGAGCTTGCGGTAGAGCGTGCGCTCCCCGATGCCCAGGATCTCGGCGGCCTTGCGGCGGTTGCCCCGCGTCTCCTTCAGGGCGGCCTCAATGGCGGCGCGCTCGACATCGGCCATCGTCATCCCGGGACGGTAGAGCACGTCAGTCTCGGGCACCGACTCGGCTTCGACGGCGGTGGCCGGGGTCGCCACGGGCTCGGCGCCCGGGCCCGAGCTCACCTCGATTACCTCGACCGGGCGGCCCCGGTCCTCGAGCCGCCGCCGCAGCTCCTCCACCTGGAGCTTCAGTTCCACGAGGCTGCGGAAGATGA
>DATLKW010000197.1:0-5042 GCA_035538175.1 Gemmatimonadales bacterium
GGTCAGGTGTTGGTCGTCGACGGCGGGATGGTGCTGTGACCGGTTCCCACACCCCCATTGAGGACACCCATGGCAATGGACATGAAGCAGCTCGAGGAGAAGGTGAAGGACATCATCGTCGAGGAGCTGGGGGTCGAGCGCGACAAGCTCACGGCCGACGCGAGCTTCATGGAGGACCTGGGCGCGGACAGCCTCGACACGGTCGAGCTGGTGATGGCGTTCGAGAAGGAGTTCGACATCGACATTCCCGACGAGGAGGCCGAGAAGTTGCGCACCGTCGGGCAGGCGATGAAGTACTTGCACGATAAGATGGGGAAATAAGCGAGCGATGCCGCGCCGGATCGCCATCACGGGCCTCGGGCTGGTCACGCCGCTTGGGACGGACGTCCCGAGCACGTGGAACGGGTTGCTCGCGGGACGTTCGGGGGCCGGGCCGATCACGCGGTTCGACCCCGTGGACAGTCCGGTGAAGTTCGCTTGCGAAGTGAAGGGGTTTGATCCGGCGCGGTTCCTCGACAAGAAGGAAATGCGGCGGTTCGACCTGTTCGCGCAGTTCGCGATCGGAGCAGCGGAGGAGGCTGTGACCGACGCCTGTCTCGCCTCGAACTGGGACCAGGTCGACTTGAAGCGGATCGGCGTGCTCGTGGGCACGGGCACGGGCGGGCTGCAGACCTTCGAGGAGAACTGCCGCGCGCTGTTCGAGAAGGGCCCGAGCCGGGTGTCGCCGTTCTTCGTTCCGATGTACATGCCCAACGTGGCGGCGGCGCTGATTTCGATGCGGTACGGGGCGAAGGGACCGAACTACTGCACCGTGTCGGCCTGCGCGTCGTCGGCGCACAGCGTGGGCGACGCCGCCGAGCTGATCCGCAACGACCTCGCCGACGTGATGATTGCCGGGGGGTCGGAGGCCGCCATCACACCCCTCGCGGTCGCGAGTTTCGCGAACATGAAAGCCCTCTCGGAGCGCAACGACGATCCGGCGACGGCGAGCCGGCCGTTCGACAAGGAGCGTGACGGCTTCGTCATGGGCGATGGTGCCGCGGCCCTCGTGCTCGAGGAGTGGGAGCACGCCCAGCGACGCGGGGCGAAGATCTACGCCGAAGTCGTCGGCTACGGCATGACGGCGGACGCCTACCACATCACGGCGCCTGCGCCTGACGGATCGGGGGCGCAGGAGGCGATGCGGCTCGCGCTGCGGAGCGGCGGCGTGCGGCCGGAGGAAGTGGGCTACATCAACGCCCATGGGACGTCGACGCCGCATGGGGACGCGGCCGAAACGGCTGCCGTGAAGGCGGTCTTCGGCGCGCACGCCCGGCGCCTCATCATGGGATCGACGAAATCGATGACGGGGCATCTCTTGGGCGGGGCCGGCGCGCTCGAGGCGGCGGTGTGCGCTCTCGTGGTGCAGCGGGGCGTCATTCCGCCCACGATCAACCAGTTCACGCCCGACCCCGCCTGTGATCTCGACTCGGCGCCCAACAAGGCGGTCCACCGGCAGGTGGAGGTGGCGCTCTCAAACTCCTTCGGGTTCGGCGGGCACAACGTCACGCTCGCCATTCGGCGGGCCGCGTGACCGCGACGTGGCCGGCAGACCGGTGGCAGCGGGCGACGGGGGGTGGGGCTCCGCTCGAGCCCCCGACGGCTGCGGCGCGCCGCCCGTGATGACGGACCCCGCGCTCGCGCCCATCGCCGCCAAGGTCGAGCGCGGGGAGCGTCTCGGTCGTGAGGACGCGCTCGCGCTGTTCCAGTCCTCCGACCTGTTGGGCATCGGTCGCCTCGCCGACCAGGCGAACCGGCGCCGCAACGGCGAGCGCGTGTTCTTCGCGGCCAATCAGCATCTCAACCCGACCAACGTGTGCGTGCTCCGCAATACCTGCGTGTTCTGCTCGTTCGCGCGGATGCCGCAAGAGGCGGGTGCGTACACCCGCACGCTGGACGAGGTGTTCGCCGAAGCCGACGCCGCGCGGGACAACGCCACGCGCGAGTTCCACATCGTCGGCGGGTTGCATCCGAAGCTCCGCCTATCGTACTACCTCGACCTGTTCCGCGGGCTGCGCGCGCGGCATCCCGGCGTCCACATCAAGGCGCTGACCGCCGTCGAGGTGGCCCATCTGGCGCGCCTCGAGCGCCTGAGTGTGCGGGACGTGCTCGTGGCCATGCGGGAGGCCGGGGTCACGAGTCTTCCGGGTGGCGGTGCCGAGGTGTTCAGCCCGGCCGCGCGCGCCACGATCGCCGACAAGAAGCTCTCCGGCGCCGAGTGGCTCGCCGTGCACCGCGAGGCGCATCGGCTCGGGATCCCCTCCAATTGCACCATGCTCTACGGTCACGTGGAGACGCTGGCGGACCGCGTCGACCACCTCTTGGCGCTGCGCGGCCTGCAGGACGAGACGGGGGGATTCCTCACCTACATCCCGCTCGCCTATCACCCCGATCACAACGAGCTGGGCGAGGCGCTGGGTCGCACCGGCACGGCCACCTCCGGGTTCGACGATCTGAAGAACATTGCCGTGGGGCGGCTCGTGCTGGACAACATCCCCCACGTGAAGACCCACTGGCCCATGGTGACGCCCTTCATCTCGCAGGTGGCGCTGACCTTCGGGTGCGACGATCTCGAGGGCACGGTCGTCTTCGAGCGCGTCTATCACGAAGCGGGGGCCGGGACGCCGATGTGGCTTTCCTACGACGAGATCGTGACGCTGATCCGCGGGGCGGGGAAGGAGCCGGTGGAGCGCGACTCCTTGTATCAGACCGTGCGCACGTTTGGGGACTACGTGCCGGGCGCCGCGCGGGCGCGGCCCGAGGGACCGGCGGGGCCGACGTTCGAGATCCTACATCGGCTCCGGGCCCAGGCGCGCGAGGGCGCCGGTCGGGGGCGCCGCGCGCTGCCGGTGGTGTCGAACGCCGTGGACGGTGCCGAGTGAGGCTCGGCCGCATTGGCTACATCAACTGCTACCCGGTCTACGGCGCCATCGACCGGGGCCGGGTCCAGGTACCGGCGGAGCTCGTGACCGGGACACCGGCCGAGCTGAACGATCTGCTGGTGGCGGGGGAGCTCGACCTGAGCGTGATCAGCGCCGTCGAGTTCGCGCGGCACGCGGAAGGGTTGCGCCTGCTCTCGGGCATTGGCATCACGAGCGACGGCCCCGTGCGGAGCGTGGTGTTGTTCAGCAAGATCCCCGTCGCCAGCCTCGACGGGCGCACGGTGCTGCTCACGGCCTCGTCGCGCACGGGGGCCGCGCTGCTCGAGCTCTTGTGCCGAGACGTGTGGAAGGTCCAGCCCCGGTTCGCGCAGGCGCGGGCGGAAGCGAGCGATCTCGACCGCTTGGCAGGGCTGCCGCACGAGGCCGTGTTGGTGATCGGCGACGCCGCCCTGCTGCTCGCGGCGCGCGAGGGGTACCCGTACCGCGTGGATTTGGGCGAGGAGTGGAAGCGGTGGACGGGGCTGCCCTTCGTGTTCGCGGTGTGGGCGGCCCGCCGGGCCGTGGCGCGGCCGGCGGCCGCGCAGGTCCACGCGGCGCTGCTCGAGTCCCGGGACTGGGGCCTCGCGCATCTCGGCGTACTGGCCGCCGAGGCGCACGCGGCGTCGGGCGTCGCGCTGGCCGCCTGCCGCGCGTACCTCGCCGGCCTGGACTACGCGTTCACGCCGCGGCATCTGGAAGGGCTCGGGACGTTCTTCAAGAAACTCGCGGCGCACGGGCTCGCCCCGGCGGCCTCGCTCCGCTACCTCGAGGTCGCCTGATGACCGTGGATCGCGGCTCCGCGGATTTCCGAGGCCTGCTCGAGCTGTACGAGCGCGCCTCGCTGCTCGAATTGGGCACGCTCGCCGATCGTGCGCGCTGGGCGCTGCACCCCGAGCCCGTGGTCACCTACATCATCGACCGGAATATCAACTACACCAACGTGTGCGTCGCCGATTGCCAGTTCTGCGCTTTCTATCGCCGGCCGAAGCACCACGAGGGCTACGTGCTCTCGTTCGAGGAGATCGGCCGTAAGATCGAGGAGGTCAAGGCCATCGGCGGCGTGCAGATTCTCATCCAGGGCGGGCACAATCCGTACATCCCGTTCACCTGGTACCTCGAGTTGTCGCGCTACATCAAGCGCCACCACCCGATCCACGTCCACGGGTTCTCGCCATCGGAGGTGGACTTCTTTGCGGGGCGGTTCGGCATGACGATCACGGAAGTGATCCGCGAGCTGGTCGCCGCCGGGCTCGATTCGATTCCGGGCGGGGGCGGAGAGATCTTGGTGCAGGAGGTGCGTGACCGTGTGGCGCGGAAGAAGGCCGGCGCGGACCGCTGGCTCGAGGTAATGGAGACCGCCCACCGGCTCGGCTTGAAGACCTCAGTAACGATGATGTACGGCCTGGGCGAGACACTGGCCGATCGGCTGGAGCATCTGTTTCGGGTACGCGAAGTCCAGGCCCGCACCGGGGGGTTCACGGCCTTCATTTGCTGGCCGCTGCAGCCGGAGCACACGCAGCTCGAGCATCTTGGCAAGACTGACGCGGTGACCTATCTCCGAACACAGGCGATCGCCCGCGTGGTGCTCGACAACGTCCCGAATATCCAGGCCTCCTGGGTGACGATGGGGCCGAAGATCGGGCAGGTGGCGCTCCGGTTCGGGGCCAACGATTTCGGCTCGTTAATGATGGAGGAAAACGTCGTCTCGGCAGCGGGGACGACCTGGCGCCTGACCCTCCCCGAGATGCAGCGGCTGATCGCGGACGCCGGGTACGTGCCGCGCCAGCGGCGCCAGGACTACAGCGTGATCGACGAGGCGGCGTAAGTGGCCGACGTGCTGGTCCTCGTCGGCTCGGAGAGTGACAAGCCGCGCATCGAGCCAGCGTTTGAGATCTTCAACAAGGCCGGGGTGTCCTACGAGTTCCACGTCTCGTCGGCCCACCGGCAGCCCGAGGTGACGGCGAAGCTCGTGTCGGGCGCGCGCGGCGCCGGCTTCAAGGTCGTGATCGCGGGCGCCGGGCTCTCGGCCGCGCTTCCCGGGTTCGCCGCCTCGCTCACCGACCTGCCCGTCATTGGGGTCCC
>DATLKW010000198.1:0-8931 GCA_035538175.1 Gemmatimonadales bacterium
CCCCCTCCCCCTCCCCCTCGGGACGGCGCCCCGCGACGGGGCGGGTCCCTCGCTGCACCTCGCGCTCGATGGTCGCTTTGTGGGCCCGCAGTGGCTGCGCGGCGACGAGGCGAACGTGACGGCCCGCCTCTCGGCCTACGCTGTCGCAGACGGGTCGCTCACGGCGCGGTGGGGCGACGTCTTAGTCCGGGGCACGGTGGGAAATGTGTTCAACCGCCGCTACTTCACCTTCGGCACCTTCGCCGCGAACCCCAGCGTCGCGGGCACGCCGGTCGAGCGCTGGGTGACGCCCGGCCTGCCGCGCCACGTACAAATCAGCGTGAGCACGGAGCTCTAGGGGGCGGCGCCGCGCGGTTGCCAGAAGCAAATCGTCGGGTTTGCTTTCCTGCGCCCGCCGGCCGGCTGCCTGGGGACCGGGCGTGCCCGCCGTCCTGCGGAACTCCCGGTTCGAGGATCCCGTGAAGATCGCCGTGTGCATCAAGCGCGTGCCCGACACCGAAACCCGCGTGAAGATCGCCCCCGACGGCAAGTTGCTCGATGAAGCCGGCGTCAAGTTCATCCTCAATCCGTACGACGAGTTCGCCGTGGAGGAAGCCCTCCGCCGCCGTGAACACGGGGGCGCCGGGGAAGTGGTCGTCATCGCGCTCGGTGCCCCGGCGGCCCAAGAGACGATTCGGACCGCCCTGGCGATGGGCGCGGATCGCGGCGTCCTGCTCCAGGTCGACCGCGTGCCGGCCGACGGCCTCGAGGTAGCCAAGGCGCTCGCCGCCGAGCTGAAGGACGGCGGCTTCGACCTGATCCTGTTCGGCAAGATGGCCATCGACGATTACAACCATCAGGTCGGGCCGATGACGGCCGAACTCCTCGGCCTGCCGTGCGTTACCGCGGTCGCGCATCTCGAGATCGAGGGCGGGAAGGGCGTCGCCGAGCGCGAGATCGAAGGCGGCGTCGAGGTGGTGGATTTTCCCCTCCCCGCGGTGCTGACGACGGACAAGGGCCTGAACGAGCCCCGCTATCCGGCGCTCAAGGGCATCATGGCGGCGAAGAAGAAACCGCTCGACGTGAAGCCCACTACGCTGAGAGCAGGCGGGCTCGAGATCCTGGCCCTCCTGCCCCCGCCCGAACGCAAAGAGGGGAAGATCGTCGGCGAGGGGGTCGCGGCCGTGCCCGAGTTGATCCGGTTGCTGCGCGAAGAGGCGAAGGTCCTGTGACCGCAGTCCTCGCGGTCTTGGAGCAGCGCGATGGCGCCGTCCGGAAGACCGCTCACGAAGTCGTCACCGGCGCGCGGCGCGTCGCCAATGACCTGGGCGGGGGCGCGACGGTCGACGCCCTGCTCCTGGCAGCGGGCCCCGTGCGCGGCGCCGAGGACCTCGGTCGCTTCGGCGCCGACAAGGTCATCACCCTGACCAACGCGGCCTTCGGCTCGTATGCGCCGGAGGCGAGTGCGGCCGCCATCACCGACCGCGCGACGAGCGGCGGGTACCCCGTGGTGCTGTTCGCCGCGAGCGCGACGGGGAAGGATCTCGCCCCCCGCGTGGCCGCCCGGCTCGGCGTCGCACTCGCCCAGGACGTCACTGATGTGACGGTGGAGGGGGGCGCGGTGACCGCCATTCGGCCGGTGTATGCCGGCAAGGCGCTCCTCAAGGTCAAGTTCCTCGGGCGGCCAGCGCTCCTCTCCCTGCGGCCGAACGTGTTCACACCGGTCGAACGCCCGAAGGCGGGGACGCCGGTGACGGCCGCCGTGGCGGGGGGGCCCGGCCGCGTGGTGGTCACCAGCGTCAAGGCGGCCGAGGCCGGGGCGCTCGACGTGGCCGAGGCCTCCATCGTTGTCTCCGGCGGCCGGGGGCTCAAGGAGCCCGCCAACTTCCGGGTGCTCGAAGATCTTGCGCGCGCGTTCGGCGGCCGGGCGGCTGTGGGCGCCTCGCGCGCCGTGGTCGACGCGGGCTGGCGGGCTCACGCCGATCAGGTGGGGCAGACGGGGAAAACCGTGAGCCCGACCCTCTACGTCGCGGTCGGCATCTCGGGGGCGATCCAACACCTCGCCGGCATGCGGACGTCCAAGGTGATCGTGGCCATCAACAGGGACAAGGACGCGCCGATCTTCAAGGTGGCGGATTACGGCATCGTCGGGGACCTCTTTGAAGTCGTGCCGCGCCTCACCGAGGAGATCAAGAAGCTCCATGGCTGACGGGCGAGCGGGCGAGGCATTCGTTCCCGCGGCCTATCAACCGCGCCTTCCGCTCGACCGGCTGATCCTCGACCGCGGGGCGCGCGGGGCGGGTGACCGCATGGAGCTCGACGTGGTGATCGTGGGCGCCGGGCCTGCCGGGCTCGCCTGCGCGATCGAGCTCGCGCGACTCGCCCGGGCCGCGGGCCGCACGCTCGAGATCGGCGTGCTCGAGAAGGCCGAAGCGCTGGGAGAACACTCACTCTCGGGCGCCGTCGTCAACCCCCGCGCACTGCGCGAGCTGTTCCCCGAGCTCGCGCCCGCGGACTTCCCCTTCCGGGCGCCCGTCACCCGGGAGCGGGTCTACCTCCTGACCGCGCGCCGCGCGCTGCCCCTCCCCACGCCACCCACGATGCGCAACGCCGGCAACTACGTGGCGTCCTTGTGCGAAGTGGTGCGCTGGCTCGGGACGAAGGCCGAGGGCCTGGGCGTCAACGTCTTCACCGGGTTTCCCGCGGAGAGCCTCCTCACTGACGGCGCGCGGGTCGCCGGCGTACGCACCGCAGCCGCGGGCCTCGATCGCGAGGGCCGACCCCTCGCGACCTACCAGGCGCCGAACGACGTGCTCGCCCGCCTCACCGTCCTGGCTGAAGGGACGCGGGGGACCCTCGCCCAGGCGTATGTCGAGTGGCAGCGCATCCCCGCTGCGAACCCCCAGATCTTCGCGCTCGGCGTGAAGGAGATCTGGGAGACGAAGGCGACGCTCGACCGCGTGGTCCACAGCCTCGGCTGGCCGCTCCCGCGCGACGCGTTCGGCGGCAGCTTCATGTATCCGCTCGAGCCGCGCCTCGTGGCACTGGGCCTCGTCGTCGGGCTCGACTACCGGGACGCGACCCTCGACGTCCACGCCCTGCTCCAGCGCATGAAGCTGCACCCACTGTTCCGACGCCAGCTCGAGGGAGGAGAGCTGGTCGAATGGGGAGCGAAGACGATCCCCGAAGGAGGCTACTATGCGGTGCCGACGCGACGTTCGGGCGACGGCCTCGTCATCCTTGGCGATGCGGCGGGCTTTGTGGACGTCCCGTCTTTGAAGGGCATCCATTACGCGATCCAGTCGGGGACCTTCGCGGCCCGCGCCATCTTCGCGGCGCTCGCGGCCGACGATCCCTCGGCGGCACGCCTTGCGGAGTACGATCGGATGGTCAACGCGTCGTACATCATGGACGACCTGCGCCGTACCCGGAACATGCGTCTCGCGTTCAAGGCGGGGTTCTTCATCGGCGGCCTCCAGGCGGCGCTCCTGTCCCTCACCGGCGGCCGGTGGCCGGGCGGCCGAATCGCCGTCGCGGCGGACGCATCCGTCCCTCGCCGCCCGTCCCCCGTCTCCCAGCGGGAGGGCCTCGTCCCCGACGGCCGCCTCACCTTCTCCAAGGTGGACGGCGTCTTCAAATCGGGGAACGGCACCCGCGACACGATCCCGGCGCACCTCGTAGTGGGAGCGGACCTCCCCCCAAACGTCGCGGCGTTCTACACGCACCTCTGCCCTGCGGCCGTGTACGAAATGGCACAGGGGACGCTCCGGGTGAACGCGCCAAACTGCGTGGACTGCAAAGCCACGGACGTGTTGGGCCCGCGGTGGACTCCGCGCGAGGGTGGCAGCGGGCCGAAGTACAAACGAATGTGAGGCCACGCCGGTCGCTCGCGCACGCGAGCGCCGACCCTCGGTCGACGTGAGCATTTTGGGGGTGCCCATCGCCATGGTCTGGCATATCGTCCTCGCGGTCCTCCTCGTCGCCGTCGGGTACGACCTCTACTTGCGCCTGCAGGCGATCGGGCAGGCCCGCGCGCGAGCGCGGCACGAGGAGCAGGCGCGCCTGGAAAACCGCGAAGCCTTCTACGCGGTCGCGAGTCGGGAGTTCGAGCGCGCGCGCCGCTACGGCCATCCCTTCACGATGGCCTATTTCGATCTGGACGATTTCCGAGAGATCCACGACGCTGTCGGCGGCGACGTGGCCGAGGCGCTGTTCGGGCTCGCCGCCGACACCACCCGCGCATCACTCCGTGGGAGCGACTCCGTCGCCCGGCTGGGCGGCAATCAGTTCGCCCTGCTTCTCCCGGAGACGGGTCCGAACGCAGCCGCCGCCGTGGTGGAGAAGCTACGGAACGGGTTGCGCCGCCTTGCGGCCGAGACGGCGCTGCCCTTGGTCGTGAGCGGGGGCGTCGTGACCTGCCTGCCGCCGGCAGAGAGCCTTGAGGCGATCCTGGGTGCCGCCGACCGGCTGCTCGCGGGCGCCAAGGCGGCCGGTCCCGACACGTTCTGGACCGAGGTGATCGCCCCCCAGCCGCTCGAGGGCTTCGAGTCGGCGCGGCTGCGCCGGGCGGACCGGCTGCCTCCGGGCTTCGATGTGACGCTTCCGCCGTCCCAAGGCCCGCGCCAAGGCTGACGCCTACAATCCCGCCAGCTTGAGCCCGTCGAGGATGAACTGCACGGCGATCGCGCACAGCACGAGACCGGCGAGCCGGGTGAGGATCCGCATCCCCGTCTGCCCGAGCCGCCGCTCGACCCCCGTGGCCGCGGCGAGCGTCAGGTAGGAAAGGAACGCCGTCAGCGCGATCGCGACGTAGAGCCCCAACGTCGTGGCGAACGTCTTCGAGGCGCCGGCGAGCACCATGACCGTCGAAATCGCGCCCGGCCCCGCGAGCATCGGGATCCCGAGCGGCAAGATCCCGACGTCCTCCTTCTCGATCCCCTCGGCCCGCTCGACCGCCGTCTCCCGCTGTTCGCTGCGGCGGGCCTGCACCATGTCGAGGGCGTTCAGACCGATCACGACCCCGCCGGCGATCTTGAAGGCGCCGAGCGTGATGCCGAACAAGCGAAAGATCAGGCTGCCGCCGAGGGCGAACACCGTCAGCGTCAGCGCGCAGGTCCACGCACCGCGCCGAGCCATGAGGCGACGCGTCTCAACCCGGTCGCGGGCCGTCATGGCGAGGAACGAGGGCACCGCGGTGAGCGGATCGACGATGAAGAGGACCGACGTGAAGACGAGAAACAGGTCCTGGAGCGTCCTCACGGCGCTCACAACGCGACCTGGACGACCCGGTCCTTGCCGGCGCGCTTCGCCTCATACATCGCCTCGTCCGCCCGACGGAGCAGCTCGTCACTCCCCGCCTCGGTGCCCGAGACGGCGACGACGCCGAGGCTCGCGGTGACCGACGGCGTGCCCCGGAACACCGTGCGCACCCCGGTGACGAGCCGGGTCGCGACCCCTTGGGCGACGGCGGCGTCCGTCTCGGGCATCAGGACGCCGAACTCGTCCCCCCCGAGCCGCCCCACCACGTCCGCCTGGCGCACGGCCGAGCGCATCGCGTCGGCCACGAGTCGCAGCACCGCGTCCCCCGTGGCATGCCCATGGGCGTCGTTCACCTTCTTGAAGTCGTCTAAGTCCAGGTAGATCAGCGCCAGCGGGCGGCCGTAGCGGCGGTTGCGGCCCAGCTCCTGCGCGAGCGCCGCGGAGAACGCCCGGGCGTTTAAGACCGTCGTCAGGGGATCGTGTGTCGCTAGGAGCTCGAGCTGCGCCTGCGTGCGCCGCAGCTTCGACAGCCCCACGATCGCCACCCCGACGACCAGGAGGTAGGCGGCCTCGGTCGCGAAGCGGATCTCGAGCGGCGTCTCGGGTGGCAGGTGGTCGCTGCCCACGCCGAAGCGGAGCAGGGCGGTGGCAAGGGCGAACGCCACGCCCCACCCGAGACCGTCATGCCATGCGGCGAGGAGCACTGGTACGACGTACAGGATTCCGAGGTGGAGGTCCGTCGGGGTGCGCGTGTTGAGCGCGAACACGCCGGCGGCGAGGGCGGCCCAGGCCATGAGGCGGAGGGCGCGCCGCACCGGGGGGTGGGCGATCACCTAGAAGGGCGCCTCGGCGACGTGCTGGGGGTCGTCAAGCAGCAACGCGGCCAGCCGCTCCCCGGCGGCCACCGCGGGCCGGTCCTCGGGCACGATCAACAGGGCGTTCGCGCGCACCATGGACGTCAGGATGCCGGAACCCTGCGCACCCGTCAAGCGCGCCGTGAGCACACCGTCGGGCCCCTCGGGTGCGACGACGGCACGCAGGAAATGCCGCAGCTTCGGTCCGAGGGTGATCGGGTCCCCCACGCACACGGACACCGTGCGCCGGAACGGCAAGCGATGGCCGAGCAGACGTCGGATCGCCGGCCGCACGAACAACTCGAACGTGACCATCGTGCTCACCGGATTCCCCGGCAACCCGATCCACGGCGTCCGGCCGAGCAGACCGAAGCCGAGCGGCGCGCCGGGGCGCATCCGGATCCGCCACAACTTCATCTCGCAGCCGAGGTCAGTGAGAACTTCGCGCACGAAGTCGTGCTCGCCCACGCTCACCCCGGCCGTCGTGACGAGCAGGTCAGCCTCCCGGGCCCGGCTCAAGTGCTCGCGCAGACTGTCCTTCGTGTCGCGAGCCACCCCGAGATCGAGCGGTACGCCGCCCGTGCGACGAATCAGTCCGTCCAGCGTATAGGAGTTCGACGTCGCCACCTTGGTGCCGGCGAGGATCTCGTCCGCGCGGTCGAGGTCCACGATCTCGTCCCCCGAGCCGAGGAACGCCACCCGCGGCGCGGGGTGCACGCGTGGCACCCCGTGCGCGATCGAGGCGAGGACCCCGAGGTGCGCGGGCCCGAGCGGTGTCCCGGCCGTGAGCACGACCGCTCCCTTGCGGATGTCCTCGCCCCGGTAGCGGACGTTCTTCTGAGCATCGCGCCCCGTGACGATGGTCACCCGGTCCGGAGCCGCGGCCTCGGTGTCCTCCTGACGCACCACCGTATCGGCGCCGGCCGGGAGCGGCGCCCCCGTAAAGATGCGCGTGGCCTCGCCCCGGTCGATGGGACGCGTGGGGAACCCACCTGCCGCCACGCTTTCGACGACCGTGAGTGCGACCGGCCGGTCGGGACTCGCCGCGGCGACGTCGCCGGCACGCACCGCATAGCCATCCATCGCCGAATTGTCCCACGCGGGGAGGTCGATGGGGCTCGTCACGTCCTCGGCGAGCACCAGATCGAGGGCGTCGCGTAAGGGCCGTCCCGTTGGCGGGAGCGGCGCCACGTGCTCGAGGATCAAGCGGGCGGCCTCCGTCGGCGTCAGCATGTCAGGGGGGCAGGATCTTCGCTCGCTCCCAGGCGAGCGTGGCGAGGGTCACGAGCCACGCGGTGTCCGAGAAGCGGAATACGGGGAACGGGGCCCGGTACGTCGGGTGGTCCGTGACCATCGCGACCCACTCGCCCGAATTGGTGCCCCCGGGCTCGAACAGCGGCTCTGCCCCCGCCACGAGGCGGTAGACCTCGATCTTCGGTAGCGGCGCGTGTTTGAAGCCTTCGACCAGCACGATATCGGCGCCGTCCAAGTAGCGACGTGTCAACGCGATCGGCTCCGATTCCTGGGCGGTCCGTTCCCACAAGACGCGCTGGCCCGGCCCCTCCATGAGCACCCGCTCCGCGCGCCCTTCATGCCAGTGCCGCCACGAGTCCTTGCCGCGCTGGTCGGTGTCCGCGGGATGGGTCCCGTGCTTGATCGTCATGACGCGGAGCTTCCGGCGGGCGAGTTCCGCGGCGAGCGCCACGAGCAGCGTCGTCTTGCCAGCATCCTTGCGACCGACGACCGACATCATGCGCGTTGCCGCCATGCTGCCTCCGCTCGCTCCAAGTCCGCTGGCGTGTTGACGTTAAGGAAGAGCGTGTCCGGATCGCCGAACGCCTTCACCCGCTCGAGCGGTAGTGTACCGACCTGCACCGCGTCGTGGAAGCCGATCGCGCGCAGGTCGCCCTCCGCGAGCCGCCGCTCGATCGCGGGCCCACACGCCGGCCCGTAGACCCCACACAGGGGTTCGACGCCACGACGCCCGTCGCTCTCGGGGAGGAACACGTCCCACCCTGCTGCTCCATCGACAAGCGCAGCGAGCAGCGCGGGGGTGACGAAGGGCATGTCCCACGCGACGCACAGCACGGGGCCCGCTCCCGACACGACCGCGGTGTAGATGCCGCCCAAGCTGCCGCAATCGGGCCGCACGTCGGGGAGGGTACGGAGATCGGGCCGCCACGCCGGAGCCTCGGGGGCGTTGGCCACGAGGAGGGGGAGCGCTCCGGTCACGGCGGCCAGGGCGTCGACCACCCAGTCCAAGAGGCGGCGCCCGCCGAGCGCGACGAGGCCCTTGGGTCGGCCGCCGTAGCGCCGAGCCGCGCCGCCGGCGAGCACGGCACCGCGCACGCGGTCACACTCCCAGCGCCTGATGGTCGACCATCAGGCATCGGTCCATCACGAGTGGAATGCCCGCGGTCCACGCCCGCTCGGGCGCCGTCCGGTCGACGACACCGACCTGCAGCCAGATGAGACGCGGGCGCACGCGAATCGCTTCGTCGACCACGGGCCCAACGACCTCGCTGCGTCGGAACACATCGACCACGTCGATCGCGTGCTCGGCCGCCGCCGCCGTGATGGTGGGGTAACTCCGCTCGCCGAGCAGGGTCGCGTGACCGGGATTCACGGGGACGATCCGGTAGCCGACGCGCTGCAGGTAGCGCGCGACCGTGTGGCTCGCCCGCGTCGGCCGCGGCGACAACCCCACGACGGCGATCGTCTTCGCGTCGCGCAGCAACGCCACGAGAGCTTCGGCCGTCATGCCTCGGGGCGCTGCGCGCGTGCCGGTCAGGGCGTGCCCGACGGGCACGAGGCCAGCGCGCCGGGCCATGGTGAGGGT
>DATLKW010000199.1:0-15282 GCA_035538175.1 Gemmatimonadales bacterium
TGCCGTTCAGCACTCCGTTCACCCACCACTGCATGATCCCATCCCTCGCCCCGGGCGCGGTCTCCCACTGCATGTACCACTCGATCCGATACCACTGGCCGTACTCCACTGGCGTGGTGGCGACGTTGGGATCCCAGATCCGCTGCGCGTACGGCGCCCACTCGGTGTTGACGCTCACATGATGTGGCGCCCGCGAGCCGAAAAACCCCGTGTACACCTGCCCCGTCGGGGTATGCAAGAAGGTGATCTTGCCGCCCCCCGCGGGACTCGGCGTCCAGTTGGGGGAGAGCTTGACCCACCATGCTGCATAGACTCTGCGCACCAATGGGAGGATGATCCAGTGCACGCTGGGCTCGCTGTTGGGCGCCATGTCCGGCGTGAACACGATGCGCAGCGCGTGGGCAGACGCGCGGTCGGCGGAATTCTCCACGCAGACGTCATCCTCCTTCGAGCTTCTCCGCCGCGCATAGCTCCAGCCGTTCCCCGTCAGCGCGCTCCATTGCTGATCGTTGAACGTGTGGAGGCCAGGGAGGTCCTGGAGGCGCGGCGCCCCGGGCCATGCCGGGATGCCGCGGCACTCTGGCAAGGGCAGATCGCATGCCGCCAGCGCGACCCAGGCGAGCAACAGTGCCGGGGGGCTCGCAACCCGGCCAGCACGGGCGCTACGCATGGGTCACCGTGGGGGGGCTGCGACGGTGCGTTCGCGCGTCGTCGAGGGCGGACGATGAGTCCGGTCGGCTGAGCAGTTCGTTGTAGGCCGATCGGATGCGTTGACCCACAACGCTCCAGGAGTATGTCTCGACCGCGGTGCGCCGCGCGGCTCGCTCGAGCCGAGTGCGGAGGGCGGCATCGCGCAGCACCTCGAGCACAGCCTCGGCGAACGCGTCTGGCGCATCCCGCACAAGAATGTTTTCTCCCTCGACGACCTCGAGGCCCTCGCAGCCGATCGACGTCGACACGACCGCTTTCCCCATCGCCCACGCGTCGAGGATCTTGAGACGCGTGCCGCCGCCGATGCGGATGGGCACGACGCAGCACCGAGCTTCCGATACCGGAGGGCGCATGTCGGGCACGTACCCCAGAGCGGTTACGCCGGGCTCGGCATCGTATCGCGCCTGGTCGGGCGGGGCGGCGCGGCCGATCAACTGCAGAGAGGTCGAACGGTCTGTGGCGCGGATGCGGGGCCAGATCTCCTGGAGCAGAAACTCTACGGCATCCCAGTTCGCGTAGCTGTAGGTCGGCCCGACGAACACCACTCGCCCTGGTACGGATGCGGTGTGGCGCGGCTCGTAATACGCTGTGTCGGTGCCGTTCGGTACGACCGCCGTAACCGCGCCGGAGGCACGCGCGAGGAGTCGTTGGGCGTCGAGGTCGGACATCATCACGTTCAGCGCGAAGCGGGGGCAGAGGTCGCGCTCCAGTTGCTCAATCCGGTTGGCTTGAAACAGGAGGTACCGCCGGAGCGGAGCCCGGTCGAACCATCGCGCCTGGCGCCGCAGGAGGTCGGACTCGATGTTGTGATGGGTGCAAGCAATCGGCACCGGCGGCAGCTCCGGCAGCCACCGATGGAGATCCAGGCTGTCGACGTGGACAAGCTCCGGCGTCCGCGTGCGGAGGACGGTGCGCAGTCGGGACGCGAAGCTCGGGCTGTCGTACTCGTAGTAGGTGTATGCCCGCCCGGTCATGACACTGCGGGCGTGATCCCAGAACTTGCGCGCCACCGAGTGCTCGCTGGGAATCGGCGTCGGCTCGGCGACGCCAGCTACGACGCGCCGAAGCGCATCCCGTGCGCGCTCCCGCGCCGCGCCATCGACCTGGTGGTTTACCCGGGAGAAGGCGACGAGGTCGACGTCAAACTCGACCCCGAGCTGTTTGAGGATGTTGAAGTTGCGGCCCGCCACGCCGGTGTGAGGCGGGAACGGCAGGGATTGGGTGAGAAAGAGCAGACGCGGTCGTGCCGGCATCGACGCAAGCCCTTTAGACAGGAGCGTTGTGGCGGGGCCGCAGCGTCCCCGCCTGCTCGGCCCGCACCGTTTTCTCGAGGCCCGCTGCGAGCGCAACGAGCGTGTACAGCATGTCGGAGAACGCCAGCGACAAGAAGAATCCCCCTACGACGAATCCAACCAACGCCGCGGTGAGGCTTCGCGCGAGACGTAACGGGCCAACGGCGGACGGACCCGCCCGAAGGGCGTAGCGGGCGACGCGGCGCAGGGACGCGAACGCGCCGGCGATCAGCCCAACAAAGCACAGGAGGCCAGGAATGCCGAGCTCAGCACCAACTTGGACAAAGCTGTTGTGAGCTGCGCCCCACACCACACCGATGCCCAGTTCCTGCTGCCTCGCGAGCGGCGAGATGGTGCCTTCGGCGACCTGAAAGTTCTTCGCCCCGACCCCAAGCACCGGGTGCGTGACCATGTAGGTGATGCCGCGCTCCCAGATCTTCAAGCGACCCCCCTCCACCGTGGTGTTGTAGTCTGCACGCGGGTTGAGAAGGGTCTGCATTTGAGTCCAGTACTGATCGCTTGCCGCGGCGAACACGACGCCGAGGATCAGGGCGAGCCCCGCCACTCTCGCCCGCACCGGAACGGTGGTAAAGCGCAATAGTACGAACGCCGTCACGGCAAGCAGCGCGAGAAAACCTCCCCGAGACCCCGAACGGATCTGTCCCACGACCAACACCGCGAGTCCCGCCAGCGCGAAAAGCCGCAACGACCACTGGCGTCGCCCAAGGATGAAGTACAGTCCGAGCGGCATCGCGGTCACGATCAGGGTTGCCAGATCGTTCGCGTCATAGTAGCCCGTGGTGCCAACCGTGTAGAGGCGGCCGAGCCGCCACGTTTCGGCGCTGAGTTGGAATCGCGACAGTACCACGGCCGTGTACACGACCGTCGCCGCGAAATAGGCGAGCATCAACCGCTCGACATCGCGCACGCCGCGGACGCTGCCCGCGACCACGAAGTACATGAGGACAATCTCGGTGAAGCCCCTGAGGAGGTCGAAGGCCACGCCTTGGTTAAGAGCGCCTGGCACAGAGAGGCCGACCCAAAGGATCAACCCAAGCAGACACGTCGTCGTCTGCGAACGGAGGAGCTCGACACGTCGCTGCCCGGACTGCTGGAGCACATATAGGGTGACGCCGAGTGCGGCAATCACGAACCCAGGCTTCAGGGGCAACAGGACAGGGAAGAGCTCGTGCACCCGACCCACGCCCGTGACGACGTACCCGGCCGCACACCCCAGCAACAGATCCCATCCCGATGCCGGCGCAGGGGAGGTCGGGGCAACAACGCGCGGCGCGTCGAGCGGGCGGAGCAGCTGACTGCCGGCGCCCGGAAAGGGCAGCGGTTCACCCACGCAGTCAGCGAGCACGAGCGCGCCACCGCGGCGTGGGCGCTGGCCGTGCCGCGGGATTGGACCTCATAGCCGTGAGGGGAGATTCTCTTGGCACCGGCTCTCCCCACCGCAAGACTGGCGCCACCGTGCGGGGGGGCGCCCAAGTGGAGGCGCAGCTGTTGCGTCGACGCAATAGGGAGGGAGGAGGCTCGGCACGGCCCAGCGCAGGGTCCCTGTCCGGCTCGTGGGCGCCGTCACTGCTGGGCGACCCGGTCCGAATGTTGCGCTCTAGCCCCGAGTCGGCGCCACCACACGAGCGTCGAGTCGGTGACACGAACCTGTCCAAGCACCGCGTCGGATCATGCGAATCTTGATAACCGACCCCAATGAGCGCGCGGCTCTCGCAGCGGCTCGGTCACTCGTTGCGGCGGGGCATGAGGTCTATGCCGCCGCACGCAAGCGGCTGTCGCTCGTCGGGGTATCACGTGGTGTGCGCCCCGCGCGCGTGAAGGCGGAACCCCTCGGGCAACCCTCTGAGTACGCGGGGGAACTTGCACAGTTAGCACGCGAGTTGGGCATCGGAGTGCTGCTCCCCGTCACGGATCCGTCGGTCGAGGCGTTGCTGGAACACCGGGACGCGATGCCCCAGGGCGTCGCGCTGCCGTTCCCGAACCTCTGTACCTACCTCCAGGGCTCGGACAAGGCGCGCAGCCTCGCGCTCGCGCGTAGTGCGGGACTCGGCGTCCCCGACACCGTGGTGCTCACTTCGCGCGAGGACGGTGCATTCCTGTCCGAGCGAGGTCTCTTTCCCGCCGTGGTCAAGCCACACCGTTCGGTGATCCCCGCGGGAACGGGGGGCGCGCGGCGGAAGGTCGAAGTGTCACACGTGGAGGATGTTCCTGCCTGCCGCCAAGTGCTCGCGGGGTTGCCGTCCGAGGCGTTCCCGGTACTGGTGCAGCGCCGGGTGCGCGGTGCGGGGGAGGGGCTGTTCCTCCTGCGGTGGGACGGCGAGATCGTTGCCGCCTTCGCTCACCGGCGGCTGCGCGAGAAGCCCCCTGCCGGCGGCGTGAGCGTGTACCGCGAGAGCATCGCACTCAACCCCGAGGTGCTCGCGGCTGGCACGGCATTGCTCACCAAGCTCGATTGGCAGGGCGTCGCCATGATCGAAGGCAAGCGAGAGCGGGATACGGGTCGGTTCGTGTTTATGGAGGTGAACGGGCGGTTGTGGGGATCGCTGCAGCTGGCCCTCGATGCCGGCGTAGATTTTCCCGCGCTCCTGGTCAGGTGCGCGCTGGGGGAGAAGGTCGCGCTCATCCGGCGCTACGCCGTGGGGGTACGAAGCCGGTGGTTCTGGGGTGATGTCGACCAGCTCTACCTGCGCGTCACGCGCCGTCCCGCGGAGCTGCACTTGGAGAACGGCGACGGCTCCCGGCTCACGGCGCTGCGGCAGTTCCTGCGGATTCGACCCGGACGCGACCGTGAGGAGATCTGGCGCTGGCGCGATCCGGCACCGTTTCTGGTCGAGACCCTGCAATGGACCGGTCTGCTCAAATGAAGCCCGGTCGATTCGTGGCCCTGGTGTACCACGACGTTCACCCGGGCCGTGAGTTCGATTACGGCCCCATCGGACGGTCGGCCACGATGTACCATGTCCCCGAGGCGGCGTTCCTCCGCCACTTGCGCTTCATCGCCGAGAGTGGGCTCACGGTGCTCGGGCTCCACGCGCTCCGAGAGTGGTTCGTTGGGCGTGCGGCGTCGCTGCCCGCTCCGGGGGTCTTGCTGTGCTTCGACGACGGGTGGCGGGGCGCCGTCGAGCGAGCGGCCACGGCATTGGCGGAACGGGCCCTCCCCGCCTTCTTCTTTGTTACGACCGACTTCCTGGGGCGGCCATGCTTCGCCGCACCCGCGGAGCTCCGCAACCTGTCGCCCGCGCTCTTCACCGTAGGCTCGCACGGCGTGACGCACCGCATGCTCAGCAGCCTCCCGCCCGCAGAGATTCGGCGCGAGCTGGCTGACTCGAGAGCCCGTCTCGAGGATCTGCTCGGTCGTCCGGTCACCGCCCTGAGTGTTCCCGGGGGTGCCGTCGACGGGCGCGTGTCGGCGCTGGCAGAAGAGGTCGGCTACACGGAGGTGTTCACTTCCACTGTCGGCCTGAATCCGACCGCCTCCGGTCGTCGCAACATCGCTCGCATTGCCGTGCGGCGCTCGACCGACGATGTGGCGCTTCGCCGCTGGTTGGCGTTGCGGTTGGGGCGTGAGCGTTTGCGCGCCAACGTTTTGGCCGCCCCCAAACGCGTGTTCGGGATGTGGGCGTACTCGCGGCTGCGACGCCTGGTCTTGGGAGAGGGGAGTGGTTACCACGTCTTCGAGCCCTGAGTTCCTGCGGCCCGGTCCGCGCCGGCCACATCGGATCGTGGCGCTGTGTTCCGACGGCGCACTCGAGCGCCACACGTGCGCGACCTTGGTGGGCGCTGGCGTCGATTTGGTGGGGATCGTGCTGTGCGCGCGGCGCGGGATCCGGGCCCGTGCGACGTTCCTCGCGCGCTGGGCGCGGCGACACGGTCTGCTGCACACAACGGGCCAGGTGCTGGGACGCTTCTACGACCGCGCGCGCAACGGACGAGCCGACGCACGCGAGCTCGGGAAACTGATCCACGAGGCCGAGGACCGAGCGGTGTTACGGCAAGCGGCGATCCCCGTCGTCGAGACCGATTCGTACTCGCGCGCGGATACGCGCGAAGCGATTCGCCGGCTCGGTCCCGACATTTTCGTCGTGCACACGAAGTACATCGTCGGCCCGAGCGTCCGCGCCCTGGCGCCGGTCGCGACCATCGGGGGCCACCCGGGGATTACACCGTTCTACCGCGGCCAGTACCCTACCTTCTGGGCGTTATCTCGCGGGGAGACGCACATGGTGGGATGGAGTGTGTTCTTGTTGGACGACGGGATCGATACGGGCCCGATTCTCTCGCAGGAGCGCGTGCCGATCGATTCACGAACGGACAGCCATCTCACCATCGCATGGAAAGGGATGATCCGCATCGCCGAGCGGCAAGCGCAGGCGATCCGCCGCCTCGACGCCGGCGACTGCCTTCCGCTCAGGCCGGTCCGCGAGATCCCTCCCGGATCGTATTTCGGGCCGCCGACGCTGCTCGAGTTCTTACGATATCACCGGCGATATCACCGGCGCCAGGGGATCAGGTGAGCGCGAGAACGGGCCGAGGATCCAGGGCGGGGGGTACGCGACTGCCCTCCACGAACAGCCGATGCCATACCGAAAAGCACAACAGCGCCCAGAGGATCCCCTCGTGATTATGGCGGCCTGCGGAATGCTCGCCCATCAGCCGCGTGACCACGGTTGGGTCGAAAAAGCCGAGGCGCTTCACCCGGTCGGGTGACAGCTCGTCGACCAGCATCGGCCGCAACTCACGCCGCAGCCAGGCCGCCGTCGGCCCCACAAAGCCCCGCTTCGGGCCGCGCAAATGCGCTTCCGGCAACCGGCGCGCCAGGACGCGCTTGAAGAGCCGTTTCAACTCCCAGCGGCCGACCTTCAGCTCCGCGGGGAGAGGGAAGACGTGCTCGACCAGCTCGTGGTCCACCAGCGGCACCCTGATCTCGAGCGAATGCGCCATGGAGAGCCGGTCCGACAGCGCGAGGATGTCGTCGGCTAGGTACGTCTTGTAGTCGAGGTAGAGGGCCGCCGCCAGCCCGCGCCTCCCGTTGCGCTGGGCATCGAGACGTCGGAAGCATTCGCGCGCGGCGTTCCCCGTGATCCCGTGCCGCAGGTCGGGCGCGTACAGCCGGGCGCGCAACCGATCGTCGGCGCGAACCTGGAGGTCGAGGTAGTGATCGGCCGCGCCGCCATCGCCGGCGCGGAGGAAACGTTTCAAGCGATTGATCGTGAGCCCGTTCCCAAGCGCGTCGGGGACGAGCCCGGCGGCGGCAGCGGCGGTCCGTCGCAGGACGGCGGGCAGCCGCGCGTAGCCGAGGGCCGCGAGGAAGCCGAGGTGGCGGCGGTATCCCGCGAACAACTCGTCTCCGCCGATGCCGGTGAGCACCACCTTGAACGAGCCGCCGACGGCGCGCGACAGGACCCAGGTAGGAATCGCGGAGTCGTCGGCGTGCGGCTCGTCAAGCGCCCACACGATCGGCTCGAAGACGCTGCGGACGTCCGGCCTGATGTCGACGAGGGTGAGCGGTGCGCGATAGCGCTCGGCGAGCGCGTGGGCGAGAGCGGTCTCGTCCGCGGCTTCGGCACCGGTGCCGAAGTAGCGGGCCGTGAAGGCGTGCGGCGGCTCCCCACCCGTGGCGAGCGCCATGCTCGCGACGACGGCCGAGGAGTCGAGGCCGCCCGACAGGAAGGCCGCCACCGGGACGTCGCTTACGAGGTGGGCGCCCACGGCGTCGTCCAGCCATTCGAGCACCCGACGCTCGAGATCGGCCGGTGCGGGCGCGATGTCGTGAGGCAGATCCCAGTACCGCTGCACGGTTGTGTCCCCGGTGTGACGCCACAAGCACCAGTGCCCTGGCGGGAGTTTCCGCACGTCGCGGAACGGAGTCGTAGGGGCGGGGATGTAGCCGAGCTGGAAGTAGGCGTCCAGGGCCTCCCAGTCTAGCTCGCGCGCGGTGAGGCCCGCGCCGACCAGCGCCTTCAACTCCGATGCGAATGCCAGGCCAGAGCGGGCGACCGTGTAGTAGAGTGGCTTAATGCCAAACCGGTCACGCGCGAGGAACAGCGAGCGATTCGTCTGGTCCCAGATCGCGACCGCGAACATGCCTCGGAGCCGTTCGACACAGCGGGGACCAACCTCCTCGTAGAGGTGGAGAATGGTCTCCGTGTCCCCCTCGGTGGTGAAGCGATGGCCCCGCCCGCTCAGCTCGCGTCGCAAGTCCCGATAGTTGTAAATCTCCCCGTTGAAGACGATTACCTTGGACCCATCTTCGTTCACGATCGGCTGCCGACCGCCGCTCAGGTCGATGATGCTGAGCCGCCGCATCCCCAACGCGACGGCGTCTCGGGCGTACACCCCCTCGTCGTCCGGACCGCGGTGCCGCAGCATGGCGCACATCTGCCGCACCACCCGCTCCGGGGCGCCAGGTTCCGGGTCGCGATAGGCGACACCTGCAATCCCGCACATGCCACGAACGGAGCCGCAAGAGTGGCGCCACGCCCCTCGCCTGGGCTCCGAGGGGCGGAGCCGCCCCCGCCCGGGCACACGCCCGATCCGCCGTGGCATCCTTGCCACAGCGACATGGCGTGCCTCTTGCACGCTCCGCCTTGGCGCGTCGGACCGCGAGTGCAAGCGGCGTGTGCGCCGCGCCCAGTGTGCTACGACTGACAAGCAGGAGGGCCGAGGCGTTGGAGGGTCAAGTACTCGTGGGAGAACTCGCGTTGCGCGGCCGCAACACGCACCACGGCGACTGCACGGTCGCCCTCCCGCGCGGGGACGTAGTGCGAGCTTCGCTCGGGGACGCGCTCCAGCTTGGACCAGCCGCCTGGGACATGCCGTCGGGAGGGAGGACGTCGGTTTCGCCCTTCATGAGTTGGGCGTGGCATCGCGCCTGGGCCGACGCGGCGCCCGGCGCAGAGGTCGCTGACAGCGAGACGTTGTTGCTCCGCACCGCGGGGGGCGGCGTCGAGGCACTGCTTCCCGTGCTGGTCCGAGGCCTCTCGTTCCATCGCGTGCCGGTGATGGCACTCACATGGGCCATCGGGGATCTTGGCTGCCCGGATCATCTTGAGCTGCCAGCCGTGCCTGGCGCCGATCTCGAGGCTCTCGCACCGGCCCTCGAGGCGCTACCCTGGCAGGTCCTCATCCTCGGCAACTTGGCGCCTGACGCGACGAACATCCTGCGTCTGGGCCGAGCGCTCGCCGCTCGCGGTCACGTGATGCGGCGGCGAGGGCTCTGGGCGTGCCCGTACCTGGAGCTGTGCGCGGACTGGGAGCGCTATCTAGCCACGCTCACGCCGACCCGCCGCCAGACGCTGCGTCGCAAGGAGCGCAACCTGCGGCGCCACCACGCGGTGGCGCTCACGGACTACGACGGCGAGCGCCTCGACGAAGGGTGGCGCCACTTGCTGATGCTGCACGAGCGTCGTTGGCGCGGTGCGGGGGGCGGGGCGTTTCAGGACCCCGCGGTGCGGCGGCTGCACCGCCGGTTCGCGGCGGAACTGGCGGCGAGCAAGCAGCTGTGGCTCACCACGCTCGACGTGGACGGCGAGCCTGCGGCCGCGTGGTATGGCTTCACGTGGCACGATACCGTCTACTTCTACCAGAGCGGCCGTGACCCCCGCTGGGATCGCGACAGCGTCGGTTTGATCCTCATGGGTGCGATGATTCGGCGCGCCATCGAGCGGGGATACCGACGCTTTGACTTCCTGCGCGGCGACGACCCTTACAAGCGCCAATGGACCGAGACCGAGCGGATGACTGAGGAGATCACGATCTTCCGCCGCGGCTGGCGGGGCTGGGCGTTGCGGCTGCTCGATCGAGCCGCAGACCTCCGCGCGCGGTTCCGCGCCGGGCGCGGACGAGGCGAGGCCACGGCGGCTCCAGTCGATGAGTGAGCGGCGCGGGCCGGAGGCAGCAGGCGTCCCGGTCATTGTCTCCCTCGACACCGAGGAGGACAACTGGCACCGCGCGCGCCGGGGGGTGACGGTCGAGAACATCGGCGAACTGCAGCGCCTCGCCACGTTCTTCCGGCGCTTGGGGGTGCGGCCGACCTACTTCACTACCTACCAAGTCGCGACGGATCCCTGGGCGGCGAACATCATGCGAGAAGTCTGCGACGCCGGCGCCGCGGAGATCGCGGCGCACTTGCACCCGTGGAACACTCCTCCGCTCTCCGAAGCGTTCGTTCCGCGGAACTCGATGCTCAAGAATCTGCCCGCCGAGCTGCAGCTGGCCAAGCTCGAGCGGCTGACGGCCGCGCTGGGGGAGGCGTTCGGCGCTACGCCGCGTGCGTTTCGAGCCGGGCGCTACGGCCTGGGACGAGACACGGTGCTCGCGCTCCTCAGCTGCGGGTACCAGGTGGACAGCAGCGTCAGCCCGTCGCTCAATTGGGAGACCGTGGACGACGGGCCGACCTTCGTCGGCGCGCCCATGGCGGCGTATCACCTCGCGCCGGGTCGTGACGTCAGGCAGCCCTCGGTGGAGGGCGGCCTGCTCGAGATTCCCCTCTCCTGCGGTTTCAGCCGCGGACCTTTCAGCTTCTGGGATCCCCTCCGTCGGCTCCTCGAGGAAGCGCCGTTCCGGTGGCTCGGTCTTGCAGGGATGGCGGCCAGGGCGGGCCTCGTCAAACGGATCGTGCTGTCCCCGGAACTCGCCTCGGTCGACGACATGTTGACCCTGTCGCGCCGGCTGCTTGAGCACGGCGTCGGTCATCTGCAGCTCACCTGGCACACGCCGAGCCTCAAGCCGGGGCACAGTCCGTTCGTCCGCACGGCTGCGGACCTCGCGCGCCTGTTCGCCTCGATCGAAGCGTACCTCGAGGGGTTGGCTCAGATCACCCCGGTGACCTTCCTGACGATCAGCGAGGCGGCGTCCCGGCTGGGAACGTACAGCGCGAGGTGTAGCGCCTAGGCAACGGTCGCCCGTTACGCGCTCGCGCGTCACGCAGATGAAGGCGTGGCACAGGCCGTGCACCGCTTTAAAGGTGCTGCATCCCCGACTGCGCAAGCTCAGCTGTGAGGGCTGCCCCACGTGTTCAAGAGTGTCAGCAGTAACTGGCTCATTACACTCGTCTCAATCGCTGCGGCGTATCTCCTCACTCCGTTCACGATCCACAAGCTCGGGGACGCTGGATACGGGACCTGGAACCTGATCAACTCGATCACCGGGTACCTCGCGTTGCTTGTGCTCGGTGTACCGATGGCATCGGTCCGCTATTTCGCGGAGCACGTCGCCACCGGCGACCTGCGCAAGCTCAATCAGGCCATCGGCAGCTGTACGGCCCTCTACCTGGCGTTGGGGGCGGTGGCGCTTGTCGTCGGGGCGGGGCTGTACGTCTTCTACAGCCTCACCTACGACATCCCCGCGGCCCTGCACACGGATGCCCGCTGGGCGTTCGCGCTCACGGTGCTCTACGTCGCCGTCGGATTCGTGGGCGTGCTACCGAACGGCGTCCTCGCGGCTCACGACGACTTTCTGCCGCGCAACATGATTCGGCTCGCCGGGGTCGTGCTGCGCATTGGCCTGACGCTCGGCCTGTTGACGCTCAAGGCGTCGTTGAGCGTGCTGGCCCTCGTCCAGCTGGCATGCCTGGCGTTCGACTTCTCGTTGTGCTCGTGGCTGGTGTTACGCCGCTACCCCGGCGCCCGGATCCGTCTGGCGGACTTCGACTGGGGGATGGTGCGGCGCATCTTCTCCTTCAGTCTCTACGTCCTGATCCTGAACGCCGGGGCTCGGCTCTCGTTTGAAACGGACTCGCTCGTCATCGGCAAGTTCCAGGACGTGAGTTCGATTCCCTACTTCACCGTCGCCAACAGCTTCATCCTCTACCTCATGGAGTTCATCATCGCGATCGCGGCCGTCGTGATGCCGCTCGCGACGCGGTTCAAGACCGAAGGACGAAGCGCCGAGCTGCGCGACGTGTTCCTCAAGTGGTCCAAGATCGCCCTGTCGCTCACCATGATGGCCGGGCTGTTCCTGATCGTGCTGGGGCCGCGGTTCATCGCCTGGTGGATCGACCCCGCGTTCGAACGGCCGGCGGGTCAGGTGCTGCAGATCCTCATGGTCTCCTACCTCGTCTTTCTGCCCGTGCGGGGCGTCGCGTTGCCGATTCTGATGGGACTCCACAAGCCGGGCCTGCCGACCATCGGCTTCCTCGTGGCCGGCCTCCTGAACCTCGGTCTCAGCATCGCGCTCGCGCGCCCCCTCGGCCTCGCCGGCGTCGCGCTCGGAACCGCCATTCCCAACGTCCTCTTCGCTGGCCTGGTCCTGGCTCACGCCTGTCAGGAGCTGGGGACGCCGATCGCTCAGTACCTCCGCTACGTGGTCCCGCGGGCGACGCTCGGCGCGCTGCCGGCGTTGGCCCTGCTGCTCTGGTTCAAGCTCGGCCTCGACGTCCGCGGTTTCGGCGAGCTGGCCGGCGCCGGCGTTGCCATGGTGCTGCTGTTCGGCGTCACGTGGGTGTTCTTCGTGTATCACAACGATCCGTACGTCGACTTGCGCGGCCGGTTGCCGGTGCTGCGCGCCGGGAGTCGGAGGTGATCGCGTCGGCTCTGGGCGTCATTGTCGCGGCGCTGGTCCTGGCGGTCGCCGTCGAGCTCGGCTCGCGCTGGTGGATCCGGCGACGCACCGGCTACTACGTGTGGCCGCCGGGCTATCGACTCGAGCTGCGACAGGACCCGGAGGTTTGCGCTGCGATCGAGCCGCGCGTCCGGTTCTATATCAACCGGGACGGCGAGCGGGGAGACGACGTGCGCCGGGACGAAGCGGGGGTGTGCCGCATCCTCGTGGTCGGCGGCAGCGCGGCCGAGTGTCTCGCCCTCGATCAGCCGACGAGCTGGCCTGGGGCGCTGGAACGGCTGTTAAGCGAGCCCGAGAGCCGTCGCATCCTCGGGGCCCGCCGCGTACACGTGGGCAACATCGGGCGGAGCGGGATCGGCTCAGAACGGCTGGACCTCATCCTTGAGCGCGTGCTCCCCCGCTACCGTCGGCTGGCGGCGCTCGTGGTCATGGTAGGTGCGAGCGACGTCTTGGAATGGCTGGAGGATGGGACACCGCCATTGCTCGGGCCGTCCTCCGTGCGGGCGGCGGGGACGTTCGGCTGTCACCCCGAGCAGCCTTTCGGCTGGAGGCCGCGCACGTGGGCCACGCTGGAAGTGGCAAGGCGGCTGCGGCGGTCTTGGTTTCCCCGCCTCGAGGTCCGGGAGCGAGCGGGGGCTTGGCTCGTCGCTGCCCGAAAAATGCGCGCACAGGCGAAGGAGGTGCGTCAGATCGTACCCGACCCGACCCCGATCGTGGATCGCTTCGAATATCACTTCCGGCGCCTGCTCCAGCGGGCCAAGGCTCATGCGGACGGTGTGCTCGTCGCGCGGCAGCCGTGGTTCGAAAAGGACTACACGGCGGAGGAAATCGCGCACTTCTGGCACGGGGGGTCGGGGAAGGCCTGGAAGGAGCCGGTCACCGTGTACTACTCCTTGCAGGTCATGAACCGCCTGATGGGCCTGGTCGACGCTCGCGCGGCCACGGTCGCCGAAGAGCTCGGGATCGAGCACGTGGACCTCCGTCGCTCGCTCCCGCCCAGCCTCGCGCACTACTTCGACTCCTTCCACTTCACCCCCGCCGGGGCGGCCATCGTGGCCAGGACAGTCGCCGCCGCCCTACTGCGGCGTCCGCTGCGCCCCGACGAGGCGGTCGCACCCGTCGTGCCACGACCCTGGGCGGTATCGACGCCGTAGGACTCCCAGGGGCGATGCTCTTGGAGGATTAGGCCCGGCTGCCGCCACAGGCCGCCACAGGTGGCGGTAGGGAGGCGGTGAGTCGTAGGACGGTGTGCACCGCCTCCGCGATCCGGTCGATGTCCGCTGGGCTCAGCTCTTGGTGGATGGGTAGTTCCAGGCAGTGACGGCGCCACCCCGCGACCTCCGCCGCGAGGTCAGCGGGACAACTTGGATGTGGCGCGTCCCAGAGGTCCACGCTCTGCACACCGAGCCGCGCGAGCTCCCGCTGGAACACGCGCTTGTCCGCAACCAGGACGGGCAAGAACAATGGGCAGACGCCAGGCGGTGGGTCGGGCAAGGGCACGGGGAGATCACCGCGGAGCCGGGCCGCGAGCAGCGTGAAGTTCCTGCGGCGCCGCGCCACGATTTCCTCCGGGTCCATGAAACGCATCAGCCAGCTGGCCCACAGCGAGGCGTCATGCGCCAAGAGGCGCGCATCCCAAAGGGCACCGCCTGAACCAATTGTCCCCCCACGGTCCCACCGCGTGACGCGCTTGATCCATCCCGAAGCGCGGGTGAGCCACCGCTCCACCCGCCACCACGGGGACGCCTGCAGACCGTTGTGAAGGAGATCGAGCGATTGCACGACCGTCGAAGCGAAGGGCGCCCGGGCGAGAGTGATCGAGCGATGGGCGCGTTTGGTCACCAAGAAGCCACCGTGTGGCAGCGGCACCATCTTGTAGACCGAGAACAGCGCCAGATCCCCGACCGATCCCAACCAGGTGCCGTTGGCCCGGCTGAACAACGACAGCGCGCAATCCTCGATGAGACGGAGGTCGTGGGCGTCACAGAATCCTCGGATCGGCTCCAGCGGTTGCGCATACCCGAAGTAGTGGATCACGTACAGAGCGGAGACGGTGCGGTCCAGGCGGCGTTCGGCGTCTGCCAGATCGATGCGCAGTCCGTCGGTGAGCCGGTAGTACCGCACCCGGTAGCCGGCGGCGAGCAGCGTCTCGATCTCGACGCCCTGATGGTAGGTCGGCACCAAGATTGTGCTGCCCCTCGGCAGCCCGAGGCTCGGCAGGCCGTGATACAATGCCACACGACCGCTGAACGTCCATCGGCCGCCCGGCGCGTTGAACGGAAACCAGTGACGCCATTGCGAACCCCAGCACGGCAGCCGCCAGAGGTGCGCCCACGTCGGGTATACGGGCACTATCGTATCGGGAGGGGTCACTGGCGCGCCCATCGGGCTCGCAGCCAACGCACCATTTGGCGAGCGTATGGGATCTTCTTGACCTGCGCCCGGAGGCCGTGGCGGGTCCAGTAAGCGTAGCGGCCCCGGGCGGAAGGGGAGAACAGCAACAAGCAGTAATGGCGTCGTAGGCGCGGTGCCCAGTCGCCCTTCCAAACCATGGCCTCGCCCAGGAAGTCCAAGACGTCGAATCCCTGCTCGCCGCCGTACCGCATGACCCGGCCCGTGAGCAGTTGCCCAGGTGCATAGGGTGCGAACGCGGGGTCGTAGGCCGTCTTTAGCATGAACAAGGTGCGACCGTGGGCTC
>DATLKW010000200.1:0-5216 GCA_035538175.1 Gemmatimonadales bacterium
TGAGCACGCCGTAGGCCACTCCAAACATACTCAGCACCAGGGCCCCGCGTGGGACGGGGGCGAGCCCCGCGCCGAGGCGTGCCGCGCCGACGGCGAGCGAGCCCGCGACCGTGCCCGCGGCGAGCGTGATGCCGAAGGCGCGCCAATCCGCGTCGCGCAGCACGGTCCCGATGCGACGGCTCAGGTCGCGCAGGTGCAGCGTGGTATTCACGAACGCGCCGATCGACGACCCGAGGGCGATCCCTGGGGCGCCAAGCCAGCGCATGAAGAGCCATGCGAGTCCCGTCGAGACGAGGAGCGAGAAGGCGGCGATCGTGACGGGCGTCCGCGTGTCGCGCAGGGCGTAGAAGCCCGACGCGAACAGCTTCACCGTCGCCTGTCCCACGAGGCCGACGCCGTAGGCCGCGAGCACGTTCCCGACGAGCGTCGTGGCGTCACTCGTGAAGCGGCCCGTCTGGTAGAGGGCCGCCACGATCTCACGGCTGAGCGCGAGGAAGGCGATGGAGGAGGGGACGACGAAGAACACGATCCGGCGGAACCCCACGGCGATCCGGAGGCGGAGCTGCTCGTTGGGCCCCGGGGCGCCCGGAGCGGGCGAGCCGGCCGGGCCCGGGCTTGGGCGCGCCGCCGTCCCTGCCCCGCCCGTCCCCCCGGCCCCCGCCGCGTCGCGCGCGAGATCGGGCAGCGAGACGGCGGCGACCGAGACGCCGAACAGGCTGATCGGAAGGACTTGGATGAGCTGGGCGTAGCCCAGGGCCGAGACGCCGCCTGGTCCCGCGAACGACCCGAGCAAGGTGTCGATGAGTCCGGAGAGCTGTGCGACGCCGGCGCCGACGAGCAGCGGGAGCCACGCGACGAGCACGCTGCGCACACCCTCGGGGGCGAGGCTTACGCGCAGGGGGATCCCCCCGAGCAGGCGCCAGCACGCGGGGAGTTGGACGGCGAGTTGCAGCACGCTGCCCGCCACGGTCCCCCAGGCGAGCGCGAGGGACAGGCGATAGAGTTGGACGTCGGGGGCGAGGGTGCGGTTGGCGAACCACGTGCCGGCGGCGACCATCGCCACGATCCCTGCGACGTTCCAGAGCGCCGGCGCGGCGTACGGTAGGAAGAAGCGGCGGTGGGTGTTCAGGACCCCAAGGCACCAGGCCGAGACCACCATGAGGCCGGTCATCGGGAAGAGGATCCGGACGAGCGTGATCGTGAGCGCGCGGCGGGGCTCGTCGAAGCCCTTGGCGATGAGGGTCGTGATCGCCGGGGCGAGGGCGATCCCGAGGATCGCGAGCACGCCGGCGGCGAGGAGCAGGAGTCCCAGGACCGCGCCCGCCACGGCGCGGGCCGGGCCCTTGTCGGGCCGTTCGTTCAGGGCCGCGTATACGGGGATGAACGACGCGGAGAGCGTCCCCTCGCCGAGCAGGTTGCGCAGAGTGTTGGGGATGCGGAGCGCGGCCCGGAAGGCGTCGGCGGGGATGCTGTCGTTGCCGAAGTAGTAGGCGAACACGCGCTCGCGGACGTAGCCGAGCACGCGGGTGAGGAGGATGCCGGCGGCGACCCGGGCCGCCTGGCGTCCGCCGCTCGAGGCTGCGGCGGGCACCGTCAGGAGCCGGGTTTCTGCTTGCGGGGGTCTTCCAGGAGGCGCTGCACGAACTGCAGCTCCTCGCGCATCCCGGTGAGCGACCGATGGAGCTCTTCCAAGTCGGTCTCGAGGGCATCGATGCGGCGCTCGAGCTGGCGCACGCTGGCGCCGGTGCCGCCGCCGTCGCTCTCGCCCTCAATGCGCCGTGCCATCGAGCGTCCGAGCGGGGAATCGAGCAGGATGGCCGCGACGGGAATCATGAGGGCAACGAGCAGTACGACGACGAGCAGCCACATGAGAGCATTCTACGAGAGCCCCGCCCACCGCGCCACCTCCTGCTCGAGCGCGTCCACGAGCCCCGGGCCGTAGCGGATCAGGAACGAGGCGAGCGTGAGAACGCGCTCCTGCGGTTGGCCCTCGGGATAGAGGGCCGCGCGGGCCCGTGCGATTTGGCGCACCAGCGCCTCGCCTTCGAGGCGCTTCACGCTCGCCACGAGCTTCTTCTCGATCGTCTCGGTCCCGGCAAGGGCCGCATTGCGGGCCGACGCGATCGTGCGCTCGAGGGTGGGATCGAAGCGTACGGCCGCGTCGCGCAGCCGGGCGTAGTGGGTCTCCAAGTCTCGTCGCAGCGCGGCGAAGGTCGCGAGCGTCTCCGGAGGCAGCGCGTCGCGCACGAGCCGCGCCTCGAGCTCGCCGGGCTTCCCGTCGAAGGCGGCGAGATCGAGCCCATAGCGCTCGAGGAGTTTCTGGACGCGGGCTTCGACGAGCAGGCCGGACCAGCGCGGCAGCGGGACCTGCCGGGTCGCCCCGATCGTTTGATACAGCGGCGCGGCGTCCTCCAGGTACTTGAGCTCCGCGGGTCCCGCCGCATAGGCGACGGTGGGGAGGAGGGCCGCCTCGACGGCCGGGCGCAGCAGGACGTTGGGGGAGAGGCGTTCGGGCGCGTCACGGGCGATACGCGCGAGGTCGGCGCGCGTGAAGCGCTCCCCACTGCGGCGGGTGACGAAGCCGTCGCCGTCGGGCGCAAGCCGGTCGCGGCCCTGGCCCGCCTCGACAAACACGGGGGTGTGGCCGTCGGGGAGGGTGACGTCGAGGCCTTTCAGAACCCAGGGGGCCGCGGCGCGTTTGGCGCGGGGGTCGTGGACGCGCAGAATGGCGAGGCCGCGAGGCCCGAGCAGTGCGCCCAGGGCCTCCGCGAAGGCGTCGGCGAGGGTGGCGTCAGGTCGATAGCAGCGCTCGAGCCACGCGAGCACCGCGGGCTTGAACTCGGTGGCCGGCGTGCCGTCGCCGAGCCGGGCGAGGGCGGCGGCGATCTCGGGCCCGCACGGCTCGCGCGCGAGCGGGCGGAGGGGGGCGTCTGGGGGGCGCTCGCGTAGGGTGATCGTCGCAACCTCGCCGTCGGCGTCGAGAAACGCGGTGTGGTTCGCTTCGGCGAAGTCGTGGTCGTCGCCCGCGACCCAGAACACGGGCACGACGGGGACCTGGTGATCGCGCTCCAGCCGGCGGGCCAGGACCAGCGCCGACAGCGCCTTGTAGATGGTGTAGAGCGGACCGGTGAACAGGCCCGGTTGTTGTCCGGTCGTGACGACGGCGACGGGCCCGCGAGCGAGCCGGTCCCGGCCCGGCCCCGGCAGGGTGGCGGCGATGACGTCCCCGTCGACGGCGCGCGGTGCGGCGCGCACCGCGGTGAGCGCGAGCGGCGCAATCGGTGTGGGCACGATCCGCGGCATCATGGGGTCCCCCGCCCGGTTTCTCCGGCCACCTCTGCCTGCCCTCCCCCGCCTTCGCCGAAGACGTCCGCTTGAAACGTGAACAGCTCGGTCTCCGGTTCCCGCCACGCGCCGGGCGCGAGGCCCGCCTTGTGACAGCAGGCCGCGAGGAACGCTTCCGCACCCCAGTGGTGTTCGCCTGCCACTTGGGGCAGGAGGACGCCGATGTGCCGGCCGCGACGCACGAGCAGCCCGTCGCGCCCCACGACCACGCGCGTCGGGTCGACGGGCGGCGCGAGGGGGGCGGGCTCGGTCAGGACCGAGATCTCGAGCGCCAGGTGCGGCAGTTCGTCGGAGGTGACGGGCGGGAAGCGCGGATCGTCCCCCGCCGCGGCGAGGGTCATGTCGCGCACCACCGTCCCGAGCTCGCGATCGGCTGCGAGGTGGCCGACGCAGCCGCGCAGCGCCCCGCGCTCGGTGATGGTGACGAACGCCCCGCGTCGGAGCGCGGCGCCCGGCACGGGTGGGGTCGCGGGCAGCGCCCGTCCGGCCAGGTGAGCTGCGAGCGTGGCCCGCGCCAGGGCGAGCAGCGCGTCGCGATCGGCCGCCGTCAGGTCACGTGCCCCGATGGTAAGGCTCCCCGCGGCGAATCGTGTAGGCGCGGTACAGCTGCTCGTACACGAGGAGCCGAGCCAGCTCGTGCGGAAAGGTGAGCCGCGACAAGCTCCAGGTGCGTTCCGCCCGCTCGAGGACTGGAGCCGGCAGTCCGTCGGCCCCGCCGATCGCGAAGGTGACATCGCGGGTCTCGAGCTCCCAGCGGCCCGTCCACGCCGCGAGCTCGGCAGAGCTCCAGGCTTCGCCGCGCTCGCCGAGGGCGACGAGGCGCGACGCCTCGGGCACGGCCGCGAGGATGCGCGCCTCGTTTTTGACCTCTCGCTCTTCGACTCGCGTGTATCGTCTCAGGCGGGCGAGGTACTCGTCACACGCCGCTCGCAGCGCCGCGTCGCGGACGCGACCGACCGCGACGACGCGATACTGCATCAGGCATACATCCCACGCAACCGGTGCATCGCTGCCACGCGGTCCACCGCGAGCATGTAGCAGGCGATGCGCGTCGAGACCCGATGCTTCTCGACCAAGGCCATCACTTCGTGGAACGACCGCGTCATGATCGTCTCGAGCCGCCGGTTCACCGTGTCCTCGTCCCAGAAGTAGCCGCCGCGGTCCTGGACCCACTCGAAGTAACTGACCGTCACCCCGCCGGCGTTCGCGAGGATGTCGGGGATCACGAAGACGCCTTTCTTCTCGAGGATTTCGTCGGCGGCGGCCGTGGTCGGCCCGTTCGCCCCTTCACAGATGACCTTGGCTTTGATGTGGGGGGCGTTTTTGCGGGTGATGACGTTTTCCGTCGCGGCCGGGACCAGCACGTCGCAGTCGACGGTGAGGATCTGGTCCTTGGCGATACCGTCGGCGCCGGGGTAGCCGGCGATCTGGCGGCGTTCGCGCACCCATTTAAGCAGCTCGGGCACGTTGAGCCCACCGGGGTTGTGGACAGCGCCCGACTTGTCGGCGACCGCGACGATCGCCGCGCCCTCTTTCGCCATCAAGTCGGCCGTCACCGAGCCGACGTTGCCGAATCCCTGGACGGCGACGCGCGCCCCCCGCAACGACATCCCGAGCTTCGCGAGCGCCTCCCGGGTGACGATCATGCACCCCCGTCCCGTAGCCTCGCGGCGGCCGAGCGAGCCCCCCATTTCCACCGGTTTTCCCGTCACGACCGCAGTCACGGTGTGCCGGTGGTGCATGGAATAGGTGTCCATGATCCAGGCCATGACGCGCTCATTCGTGTTCACGTCGGGGGCCGGGACGTCCGAGTCGGGGCCGAGGACCTCGATGATGCTCGCCGTGTAGCGCCGGGTGACCTTTTCGAGCTC
>DATLKW010000201.1:0-6960 GCA_035538175.1 Gemmatimonadales bacterium
CGGCCACCCCGAGGCGTGCGGCAGCCCTTTGCGAGGATCGCCATGACGTACCAGCTGACGTCGGACGCTCAGCTCATCGAACGTATGGCCACTGGTGACGGGCGGGCTCGCGAGGAGTTCAGCAACCGCCACCGCCTCTCCCTCTACGCCCGCGTCTACGCCCTCCTTGCCGATACCCGAGCCACCGACGAAGTCCTCAGCGAAACGTTCGAGCTCGCCTTTCACGGCGCCCGCCGCTTCAACCCGGACGGGGGAAGCGCGGTCAATTGGCTGACGGAGATCGCGCGGGGCTTAGTTCGTCGGCGTCAGCCTCCTGCGTTCCCCTGAGGGCGGGACCGGTCCTCGGGGTGGTCCGAGGCGTTGACGGACGCCCGGCGCGCCTGCAGGATAGGGCAGACTCTTCGAGGTGATGTGCGGTGCCCGTCGCGTTTCAATGGGCGCGCTTGAAGTCCGAGGTGAAGTGCCCGCTTCGCAAGGGCGCCTGGTATCGCATCCTCAAGCTGACCCCGATGGAGGCCGTGCTCGATGTCCGCGGCAAGCCCGTCACCGTGGCCCGCGGCCACCTCCAGCTCGCCCCGACGCCAGCGCTGCGCTGGACCGTGGTCCCGAGCCCGACCAACGCCCCCCGCTTCCCGACGTCCTGGGGATCGCGCTACGCCGTGTGCCCCAACTGCCGCGAGCGCGCGCCGCTCGAGGGGCGTGCCCCCGGAATGCGCTGCCAGCGCTGTAACAGTTTCTTCGAGATCGCCTGGGACGAGCCGAACCGCGCGGCCGGCTGAGGGCCGGCGAGCGGGGGTTAGGGCGTAATGTTGAAGGTGCTGCTCGTCGTGGGGGTCGCACCGCTGGCGCTCGCTCGCAGCGTGTAGCCGGTCCCGGTGCGGTCGATGCTCAAGTCGCCGAAGCGCGCGATGCCGTTGACTGGCGTGACGGTCGTCGTCCCGGACAGGGTGGCGCCTGAGGGGTTCGTGCCGATGGCGATCGTGACGCCGGTGGTGAAGCTCGAATCAGGCTGCCGGAGCGAGTCGAGGACGGTGACCTCGATCGCGGGCGTGATGATGTTCGTGGCGGCGGCCGTGCTGGGCGGCACGGTGAACTGAAGGGTATCCGCGCCCGTGCCGCCACCGCCACCGACACTCCTCCCCAGGCCCAGGACGCCCGAGGATCCTCCTTCACACGCGGCCGTCGTGGCCGCGAGGAACACGGCCACCACCGTCAGTCGTCGCATCTTCTGAAGGTACACGCGCCGCCCCCCCTGCCTGTTGCGCACGGGGGGGGCGGAGCGGGGACGCGCGGCGTCAGAACGCGTAGCGGAGCTTGCCGTAGAGCGTGCGCGGCTGTCCTGGAGACACGAACGCCGCGGGCGGTTGACCCGCTGCGCCCGACGCGCCCAGGGCTTCGAGTTCCCGGTACGCCTGGTCGAACACGTTGCGCACGCCGACGTCGAGCGCCACCGTGCCCATCTGCAGGCCACTCCCGAGGTGCACGAGGCCGTAAGCGGGCCGGACCACGCCGGGTTCGTCGAAGGGGCTGTAGGGGCCAACCAGGTTCGAGCTCACGCCGAGGTGCCAGCGTGCGGCAGGGGGCGCGAGGTCGAGGCCGAGGGTGCCGACGTACTTGGCGGTGTTGAAGACGCGTACGCCGGCGAGGTTGGTCGAGTCGGTGGCGATGAGCGTGCGATAGCGGGCGTCGTTGAAGGTCCAGTCCGCGGTGAAGGAGAGTGCCGGATGGGGGCGGGCCTGGAGCTCGAGCTCGACACCCTGGCGCCGGCTCGCGCCGCCGCTCGTCGAGGTGAGGGTCGCCGGATTGAAGGTTTGCTCGTTGCTCACGTCCATGCGGAACAGGGCGACGCTCGCGTTCACGGCGCGCGTATCGAACTTGACGCCCGCCTCGTACGCCCACTCGGTGATGAAGGGCAGGGTGGGGTCGACGATCACGCCGTCGGTCTGGCGAAAGCCGCGGGAGACGTTGACGTAGAGGTCAAGCGGCGCCGGCAGGTGGTAGAGCGCGCCGAACTTGGGCGAGAACAGGGCCTTGGCGTGGCTCGCCGCCGCGGCGCCGCTGTCGGGCGCGGAGCGGGTGTCTTGCGCGTCGAGGCGGCCCCCGAGGGCGAGGCGGAGATGTCGGGTCGCGTCGAGGCTCGTCTCGAGAAACACGGCGCCCGACGTCTGGCGCGCGGTCACGAGCGTGTTGGTCGAGTCACGATGCCTGAGCGTCGTGAACCAGTTCCCGTAGTGCGCGTGGTCCCAGCGGCCTTCGGTGCCGAAGGTAATCTCCCCGCGCGCTAGCACCCAGGTGACGGCGCTCGTGAGCCCGAAGCCGTAGCGCTGGTCTTCCTCTTCTGTCTGATGCCCGGTCCCTTCGGTGCGGCCCCCGGCGGCGGGAATCGTCAGGTACAGCTGCCAGCGGCCCTGGGTCGCGTAGGTGGTGGTGCGCCAGAGGAGCGACGGACCAGCGAGGACGCGGAAGCTCACGCGCTCTTGCGCGCGCCGTTTGAAGCCGCCGTCGGTCCGGTTCGTGACCGCTTGGAAGGCGCCCGCGCGGTATTCGCTGTCCGAGATGTAACCGGGGGAGTCCCAGCCCGTGGCGTAGAGCGCGATGCCGGCGTCGAGGGTCGTCGTGGGACCCAGGCGTTCGAGCAGGCGGCCGTGCGCCTGGCCGAGCGTGTACGCGCTATGCCGACGCCATCCGTCTTCTCGCACGCCCCGGAGGCCCACCACCCCACTCGCCGTGTCGTGGTCGAATCCCAAGAGCACGACGCCTTCCCCGCGTCCATGGGATGCGGGCTCGATCCAGATCTTTCGGCCCTGCATGCGTTCGAGCGTGCGGACGTTGACGACGCCCGACATCGCGAAGTTGCCGTACAGGGCGCTCGTGGGCCCCTTCCGGACGTCGACGTCTGCGATGGCCTGGGGAAAGAGGAGGTTCCAGTCGTTGTAGCCCTCGGCGTGGCCGTTGACGGGCTCGTTGTTGGGAACGCCGTCGACCCACAGGGCGAGGTCGGTGGAGTGATCGGAGCTGAACCCGCGCACGGAGGCGTCGGAGGCGAAGCCGGGCCCTTGGCCTTGGAGGTGGACCTCGACGCCCGCGGTCAGGCGCAGCGCGTCGAAGGCGTCGATCGCCGCGGCGCGCTCGAGGGCCGCCGGTGAGACGCGCGTCGCGCTCCCGGGTTCCTCGCGGCGCACCGGGGCGGCGGTGACCGTAACCGGGGCCAAGGCGATGGTGCGGCGGGTGAGCGAGTCACCGTGCACATGCATCGAGTCGTGCCGCGCCGGTGCTTGGGCGCTCGCGACGCTCGTGCTCGCCGCGAGGGCCAGAACCACAAACCGCGAGAACATCGAAACCTCCCGTGTACGAAGGCTGGGCGAGGTGCACTCGCCGCCGTTCGAGCTGCTGGTATCGGCTGTGACGACGGAACTGCGAGCTCAGCCGATGGCGTCGGGAGGTGGGGGGGTCGGCGGAAAGGCCGGGGAAGCGGGTGGGGTGACGCGCGCCGGGCGCTCGGGGCCAGTCGGCGGCACGACGAAGCTCAGCGGAGACGCGGGTGGCGTGGGGACGGCGAGCGACACCGCGAAGTCGAGTCCTTGCGTCATCTGGTCACAGAAGCAGGGCCCGGGGTGCGCAGGCGCGTGGTGCGGCCCGCCCATGTGATGCGTTGGGTGGTCCGAGCACGTGAGAATCTCGCGCAGCGTCAGGCCCCCGGGGCCCGCGGCGAGCCAGAGCCCGAGGGCGACGACGAGGAGCGTGACGGGAGCGGTGCGGCGCATACGCGGGAGAAGTGTACGGCGGCTTCTTGCGCTGGCGCAACCCCCGCTGGGCCGAGTAGACTGGACGCGTCGTAGGGTCGGCGGGGCAGGCGGGCGCTGCGGTGCGCGAGGAGTCGCGAGCGATGGCTGAGCGGATCGAGTTCCGGAACGGTCGCTGGGTGGTGCCGGACCACCCGATCATTCCGTTCATCGAGGGGGACGGCACGGGTCCCGACATCTGGCGCGCCGCGCGCCGGGTGTTCGATGCGGCGGTCGCGAAGACGTCGGGGGGAGGGCGGCGGGTGGAGTGGCTCGAGGTGCTGGCGGGGGAGAAGGGCTTCAAGCAGGCGGGCAGCTGGCTCCCCGACGCGACGCTCGAGGCGATCCGCGCGCACCGCGTCGCGATCAAGGGCCCGCTGACGACGCCGGTCGGGGGCGGGATTCGCTCCTTGAACGTCGCCCTGCGCCAGCTGCTCGATCTGTACGCCTGCATCCGCCCCGTGCGCTATTTCGAGGGCGTGCCGAGCCCGATGCGCGAGCCGGGGCGGCTCGACGTCGTGATCTTCCGTGAGAACATCGAGGACGTGTACTCGGGGATCGAGTACCGCGCCGGGAGTGGGGAAGCCGACGCCGTGATCGGGTTTCTCACCGAGCGTTTCGGCGCGAAGATCCGTCCGGGGAGCGCCATCGGCATCAAGCCGATGTCGAAGTTCGGCTCGCAGCGCCTCGTGCAGAAGGCGATCGAGTACGCCCTGCGCTCGGGTCGCCGCTTGGTGACACTCGTGCACAAGGGCAACATCATGAAGTTCACGGAGGGCGGCTTTCGGGAGTGGGGCTACGAGATCGCGCGCGAGCGGTTCGGCGACAAGACGATCCCGGAGGCGGAGCTCGGGTCGGGCGGTGGGGCGGCGCGGAACGGTGACCGGGTGGTGATCAGCGATCGGATAACGGACGCGTTGTTCGCGCAGCTCGTGCTCCGGCCGGACGAGTACTCGGTGATCGCGGCGCCCAACCTGAACGGCGATCTCTTGTCGGACGCGGCGGCGGCGCAAGTCGGCGGGCTCGGGCTCGCGCCCGGGGGGAACGTGGGCGACGGCTACGCCGTGTTCGAGGCGACCCACGGAACGGCGCCCAAGTACGCGGGGCTCGACAAGGTGAACCCCGGGAGCGTGATCCTGTCGGGCGCCATGATGTTCGAAGAGCTCGGCTGGCCGGAGGTGGCGACGGCCATCACCCAGGGCCTCGCGCGGGCGATCCAAACCCGTCACGTCACCTACGATCTCGCGCGTCAGATGCCGGGCGCCACCGAAGTCTCGACCTCGCAGTTCGCCGACGGAATCATCGCCCATGTCTAACCTGACGGGCACCGCCGTGGGCGGGGCGCTCTCCCAGGTCGACACCCCGCTGCTCGCGATCGCGCTCGGGCAGGGCGCGGGTGTGCCCCCGTCCCTCGGAGACCTGGACCGGGCGGCAGGCGGGATGCTTGGGCGTGCCGTGACGAGCGGCGACTTTAAGGGCAAGCGGGACGAGACGCTGCTGCTCTATCCGAGCGGGGTGAAGGCGCAGCGCCTCTTGCTCGTCGGGCTGGGCAAGCCGGGTGACGTCACGCGTAACGTGATCCGGCGCGCGGCCGCTGTGGCGGCGAAGCGCGCGCAGGGGGTGGGGGCGCGGCAGTTCGCGTTTGCGGTGGTCGCTGAAGCGCGCAACGGCGTGTCCGCCGCGGACCTCGGCCAAGTGGTCGTGGAGGGCGCCGCGCAGGGCGCCTGGGTGCTCACGGAGCTCAAGGCGAAGCCCGAGGATCCGAAGCCCGGCGTGGAAGCGGTCGTCGTGGTATGCGACGCGCAGGAGATGAAGGGGGTGGCGACGGGCGAGCGCCTGGGCGCCGCCATCGGGGCGGGGCATGGGCTGACGCGCTATCTGCAAATGCTCCCCGGCAACGTCTGCACGCCGACCTATTTAGCGAGCCGCGCGAAGCAGCTTGCAGACGAGCACGGCTTCACGCTCACCGTGCTCGACGCCGCGCAGGTCCGCGCGGAAGGGATGGGCGCGCTGCTCGCCGTCGCGCAGGGCAGCGTGCAGGAGCCGCGGTTCATTGTCCTCGAGCATCGGGGGGCCCCCGCGGCCGATGCGCCGCCGGTCGTCCTGATCGGCAAGGGCGTCACTTTCGATTCTGGGGGTATTTCGATCAAGCCGGCGCAGAACATGGAGGACATGAAGTTCGACATGTCGGGGGCGGCGGCGGTCCTCGGCACGTTCGAGGTCCTCGGGCAGCTGAAGCCCAAGCTCAACGTGGTCGGGATCATTCCGGCGACCGAGAATCTGCCCTCCGGGACGGCGGTGAAGCCCGGGGACGTCGTGAAGAGCCACCTCGGGAAGACGATCGAGATCATCAACACGGATGCCGAGGGGCGGCTCATCTTGTGCGACGCTCTCTCCTATGCGCGGCGCTACCAGCCGGCGGCGGTGCTTGATATCGCCACCCTGACCGGGGCCGTGGTGGTAGCGCTCGGGCACGCGGCGATCGGCGTGATGGGGAACGACGACACGCTCATCGCCGAGGTGCGCGAGGCCGGCGAACGCGCCGGGGAACGGTGCTGGCCGTTACCCCTCTGGGAGGAGTACCGCGACCTGTTGAAGTCGGACATCGCGGACGTGAAGAACACCGGGGGGCGGGGGGCGGGTACGATCACGGGCGGGTGGTTCCTGCGGGAGTTCGTCGAGGGGTTTCCGTGGGTGCATTTGGACATCGCGGGCACCGCTTACACCGAAGGCGAGGGCCCGCACCAGACGAAGGGGCCGACCGCGGTCGGCGTGCGGCTCTTCACCGAGTTCATCCTGAAGCGCGCGGGGGCGTGACGCGCGGGGTCGCGTGCATAGTGGCCTGGCTGTGCGTCGGTACCGCTGGCGCCTCGGCCCAGGTCGACACGACGGCGCACCGCGACACGACGGCCCGCGACACCACGGCGCGTCGCGATTCCACCGCGCGCGACACGACGACGGCGTACCTGCCGGTCTTCCCGGAGCCCGTGGCCCCGGGCCCCCGTCCGTGGGGGACGCGCTACAGCTTTCCCGCCGACTCGTTGGCGTTCTCGAACATCCAAACCCTGTCCGATCTGCTCGCCCACATCCCGGGCGTGTACGTGAGCCGTGGTGGCATCTACGGGGCCGCGGAGCCGGTGTTGTATGCCGGGCGCGGGGCGGCCGGGCTCGAGGTCTA
>DATLKW010000202.1:0-5327 GCA_035538175.1 Gemmatimonadales bacterium
GGGCGCGCTCGTTGGCAAGCTGCCGCAGGGGTTCCTTCTGAACCGCGTCGCCGAGGGCACGGGGGGACGCTGGGTCCACGTGACCCGCTCGGGCTGGGTGGAGAAATCAGCGGTGGAGCCCGTAGCACAAGGGTCGAGCGCGCGGGCGGCTGCAGGCGCCGACAGCGCGGCCGCACAGGCCCCCGGCGCACGCACCGTCCCAGATGCCCCGCGCTCGGCCTCAGGCCCCGGCGCCGTGCGCGGCGCGACCGACACAACGTCCACGGTGCCCGCCGGTGCGCCAGGGGCGTCCGCCCCGGTCGATCCCTCACGCGTCGAGTCCGCGCGACGCACGGTGTTGTATCGGGCCCCGGAGGGCGCACCCGCCGGCACGCTCGCGCCATCCGCGCCGCTCCACGTGCTGAGTCGCTCCGGCGAATGGACGCGCGTCGAACTCGAGGGCTGGGTGAAGAGCGCAGATTTAGAGATCGCGCCGCCCGGCGTCCTCACCGGAATCACCGCGGCGGAGCTGCGCGCCGACCCCCAACGGTTCGTGGGGCAGGTGCTCCGCTGGACCCTGGAGTACATCTCCGCCCAACGGGCGGACGAGCTGCGCCCCGAGATCCCCAACGGCGCCACCTACTTCCTCGCGCGAGGACCACTACCCGAGCACGGGTTCGTCTACGTGGTCGTGCCGGAAGCGAAGCGCCCCCAGCTCGAGAGCCTCGCTCCGCTCGCGACGATTCAAGTGACCGCGCGCGTGCGCACTGGGCGCACGCGGTTCCTCGGTAACCCCGTGCTCGACCTGATCAGCCTCGAGACTCTGCCATGAATGAAATTCTGCGCGATCGCCTGATGCGCAAACTCGACACCCTCCCCGACGACAAAGCGTATCAGGTGCTCGACTACATCGAGTTCCTGGAGTCGCGCTATGCCACGCGACCGGCGGGCGCGGCGCCCTTCCAGCGCGTCGCCGAGACCCTCGAGGACACGTTGCGCGCCGGTCGCGTCCCGGTGAACATCATCCGTGGCACGATGGACGCCGTCGGGAAGGCGGGCAGACTGCTCGAGAAAGTGGCCGCGGCGGGCAAAGCGGCCGTGGACGAGGCTACGAAGCCTCAAGCCGACCGGCCCGTTGAGGAAACGCCGCCCCGCCAGTAGGTTTCGCTATGGGAACCTTCCGACGGGGCGCCGCCCTCACCTTCGACGACGTCCTGCTCGTCCCGCGCCATTCGACCGTCCATCCCCGAAACGTCGACACCCGCTCTCGCTTCACCCGTAGCTTGCCGCTGAACATCCCCTTCGTTGCCGCTGCTATGGATACCGTCACCGAATCGGAGATGGCGATCGCGCTGGCGCGCGAGGGCGGGATCGGCGTGATCCACAAGAGCATGCCGGTGGACCGCCAGGCGGCCGAGGTCGATCGCGTGAAGCGCAGCGAGTCGGGGATGATCCTCCACCCAATCACACTCGGCCCCGACCGCCCCCTCCGCGAGGCGGTCCAGCTGATGGAGCGGTTCCACATCTCGGGCGTCCCCATCGTGGACGACGCCGGTCGCTTGGTCGGCATCATCACCAACCGCGACCTTCAGTTCGAGCGCCTCCTCGATCGCCCCCTTCGCGACGCCATGACCAAGGATCGCCTCGTCACGGCTCCCGTGGGCACGACGCTCGAAGAAGCCGAAAAGATCCTGGCCAAGCACCGCATCGAGAAGCTCCCCGTAGTCGACGAGCAGGGCGTGTTGAAGGGCCTGATCACTATCAAGGACATCTTCAAACGGCGACGGTTCCCCTTCGCCAACAAGGATCAGCACGGCCGCCTGCGCGTCGCCGCAGCGGTGGGGGGCACGCCGGACGCGCTGACGCGAGCGCGCGCGCTCATCGACGCGGGGTGCGATGCGATCGTGGTGGACTCGGCCCACGGCCATTCGGAGGGAGTGCTCCAGACGGTCGCCTGCCTGCGGGACGCGCTTCCCGAGACGCAACTTGTGGGCGGCAACGTCGCCACCGAGTCGGGTGCCCGCGCCCTGGTTGAGCGCGGCGTCGACGCGGTCAAGGTAGGCGTGGGTCCCGGCTCCATCTGCACGACGCGCGTCGTGACGGGCGTCGGCATTCCCCAGATTACGGCCATCGTCGACGGCGTGCGGGGGGCGGGCGACGTTCCCGTGATCGCCGATGGCGGCATCAAGTACTCGGGTGACGTCGTGAAGGCCCTCGCCGCCGGCGCGGAGAGCGTGATGGTCGGCTCGATGCTCGCCGGGACCGAGGAGAGCCCTGGGGAATCCTTCCTGCTCGAGGGTCGGCGCTTCAAGGTGATTCGCGGCATGGGGAGCCTCGGCGCAATGGAAGAAGGCTCGGGCGACCGGTACTTCCAGGAAGGCGAGGTCTCTCCCTCCAAGTTCGTGCCCGAGGGCATCGAGGGCCGCGTGCCATACAAGGGCCCAGTCGCCGATGTCATCTTCCAGATGGCAGGCGGCCTGCGCAGCGGCATGGGCTACTGCGGCGTGTGCGACATCGCGGCACTGCGCACCGAGACCGAATTCATCCAGATCACCTCCGCAGGCCTGCGCGAGTCCCACCCGCACGACGTCGTAATCACGCGCGAAGCGCCCAACTACAGCATCTAACTGCCTTGACAGGCCCCAGGGGTGGGCCTACTCTTGCCGCCGCTTCTCGACCGACACGTCCCCGTCCCTCCTCGCTTCGAGGTGAGCATGGATCTGTTTCGGCGCAAGAGCGTCACCGAGCTACAGACCGAGGCGCTGACCGACCACAGCTTGAAGCGTGCGCTCGGCGCCCTGAATCTCACGATGCTCGGGATCGGGGCCATCATCGGGACGGGGATCTTCGTGCTGACGGGCACTGTCGCGGCCTTGAACGCGGGCCCCGCCGTGGTGCTCTCGTTCATCCTCGCGGGCGTCGCCTCGATCTTCGCGGCCCTCTGCTACTCCGAGTTCGCCTCCCTCGTGCCCATGGCCGGCAGCGCCTACACGTATGGCTATGCCACGTTGGGCGAACTCGTTGCCTGGATCATCGGCTGGGACCTGATCCTCGAGTACGCGCTCGGGGCCGTCACCGTCGCCATCGGGTGGTCGGGATATGTCGTCTCGTTCCTGCGGGACGTCGGGATCCGCGTTCCGTGCACGCTGTCGGCCGCCCGCGGGACGGTGGTGCAGTGCGCTGACGGCACCACCGCGACCGCGCTCCTCAATCTGCCGGCGATCCTCATCATCGCGATCATCACAACCTTGCTCGTCATTGGCATCAAGGAGTCGGCCAACTTCAACAACGTCATCGTGTTCTTGAAGGTGGCGGTGGTGTTGCTCTTCATCGTCGGCGCCGCCCATGCGATCAACCCCGCGAACTGGCACCCGTTCATGCCCCCGAACACCGGCGTCCGCGGCGAGTTCGGGTGGACCGGGGTGATGACCGGCGCGGGAATCGTGTTCTTCGCCTACATCGGGTTCGACGCCGTCAGCACGGCGGCACAGGAAGCGAAGAACCCCCAGCGCGACATGCCGATCGGCATCATCGGATCGCTCCTCATCTGTACCGTGCTCTACATCCTCGTGTCGGGGATCGCCACCGGGGTGACCCCGTATAAGGAGCTGAACGTGCCCGATCCGATCGCCGTCGCGGCCGATCGCGCCGGCCTCGGCTGGATGGCGTCGCTCATCAAGCTTGGGGCGATCGCGGGTCTCTCCTCCGTCATCCTGGTGATGCTCCTCGGCCAGTCGCGCGTCTTCTACTCGATGGCCCGGGACGGCCTGCTCCCGCCCGTCGTCAACAAGGTGCACCCCAGGTTCCAAACGCCGTACATCACGTCCATCATCACCGGCATCGCCGTTGCATTCGTCTCGGCCCTCCTCACCGTGCGCGAGGCGGGGAGTCTCGTCTCGATCGGCACGCTGCTCGCCTTCGTGATCGTCTCGATTGGCGTGCTGTTCCTCCGGGTTCGAGAACCGAACCTCCCGCGCCCCTTCAAGACGCCGTTCGTCTGGGCCGTCGCGCCGCTGGGCGCCATCTCGGCGTTCTATCTGATGTACTCGCTGCCGCTCCGCACTTGGGTGCGCCTCGGCGTCTGGTTTGTGATCGGGATCGTGCTCTATTTCGCGTACGGCGTGCGGCACTCGAAGTTGACCGGGAGCCGCCCCTAACGCCCACGGGCCCGAGGATGCGCTGGCTCCGGTGGATCGGCCTGTGGACAGGACTGGGCGTGGTGGCGAGCGCTCAGCTCTATCTCGCCCACCAGCGCGCGCTCGGCACTCCCTACACGTGGCGCGAGGCTTTCGAGACGGGACTCCCCGGATGGTGGGTCTGGGCGGTCCTCACGCCGATCGTCCTGTGGCTCGCGCGGCGCTTTCGCGTTGATCGCGAGACCTTCGGCCGGCACTTCTTCATCCACCTGGGTGCGAGTCTCGACCTCGCCCTCCTCCAACTCCTCGCCGCCGTCGGCGTACAGGACGTGCTCCACGCGGTGCACCATGAGCCATTCGGCTTCGCGCAGGGCTTGGTGGAGGAGTTCACGGCCTCATACCACTGGAACGTCCTGCTCTACTGGGCGATCCTCGCCATTGCCCACGCGCTCGCCTACTACCGCGCCTTGGAAGGCGGGCGCGGAATGCCACGGCCCGCGGAACGCGTCCTGGTGGCAGATGGGGGGCGCAGCGTCTTTGTGCGTACCGCCGACGTGGACTGGATCGAGGCGTCGCGCAACTACGTGCGCCTCCACACGGGCGAGCGGAGCTACCTCGCACGGACCACCCTCGTCGCGCTCGCGCAGCGCCTCGACCCCGAACGGTTCCGCCGCGCGAACCGCTCTGCGCTCGTCAACCTCGACCGCGTGCGGGAAGTCCAGCCGTGGTTCCACGGAGACGCCATCGTGATCCTGGAGAGCGGCGCCCGCGTCACCCTCTCGCGCCGTTACCGCGCGCACCTGCTCGGCACTGCCGCCGCCACGGCGCCCTAGTCGCGGCCGCTGGACGCCGCCGCCGGCGCCCCCTTACGTTTGCGAGGGCGTTGCGAGAGTGGGCCTATTCAGGAGGCACGATGGAACACCGACAGGGCTACCGGCTCGCATGGGGGCTCGGAGTCGGCGCTGCCGCTGCGCTCGGGGTGACGTGCTCGAGCAGCACGACGAGCCCGCACGTCGCCACGCCCTGCCTCACCTACAGCGGCGGCGCCGCGACGACGGCGGCGCTCGCCGGAACGTATACCCTCGTCTCGTTCTGCCAGGATACGCAGCCCGCGCTCGGGCCCGCGCAAGGTGATTCGGGCACGCTGATCCTGACGCATGCGAGCGTCGACAGCTTCAAGGCGACGATCAAGATGCCGATGCAGGTGCCCCT
>DATLKW010000203.1:0-11058 GCA_035538175.1 Gemmatimonadales bacterium
CGGGGTCGCGGAAGCGACAGTGCCAGGCGAGGCTGCGAGACCCCGCCGGGACACCGGGACCGCGATACTCGTCGAACACCTCGAGCCGCTCGAGGAGTGGACCCATCGCCCGCCTCAAGACCTCAGCGACCGCCTGGCCACTCACCCCCCCAGGCACCACGAGCGCCAAGTCCCGCTCCACCGGGGGCTGCAGGGGAAGCGGGCGATACCCGACCGGCGCCCCCACCGACGGCGCGAGGCGCACCTCGAACCCGAACAGCGGTGCCGCCCACGCCGGACGATCGGCGTCGAGCGGCCCCGACCACCCGAGCACGAGTCCACTCCCCCGGTCGATGGCCTCCCACCCCACCCCCACCCCTTGATCGACCCGCCGCAACTCCGCCGCGGGAGCCGTCACCCGGAGCGCTAACTCAAAGTGCCACTTCAGGTCCCAGATGTCGAGATCAGGTACTTTCCCACCCTCGGTCCAGTGCGGCGGGTGCCGGGCTCCCGTGAGCACCCCCGCGACCGAAGTCCACTCCTCCGGCAGCCCCGCGGACTCCTGGGGCCTTCCTTCCCCTCCTCCCGTGCGGGTCCGGAACACCGTCCCCACCTCGAACAGCCTGATATCCCGGTTCCGATTGGCCCAGTTGTGCTCGGCGCGCCGCACGAGCCCCGGCAGCAGCCGCCGGCGCAGATGGGCCTCGCCGGCCGCGAGGGGGTTGGTGATGGTCACACTCTCGGGCCCGTCCGGTGGCCCGAGCGGGATGGTGCGGGCCTCGAGCCAGCCCGCGCGCGCCAGGGCCTCGCGCACACGAGCGCGTGCGCGTTCTTCAGGCGCGTCGGGGACCGTGCCGGGGCGATAGGGGCGGAGCTCGTCGGGGAAGGTGTCGTAGCCCTTCAAGCGCGCGACCTCTTCGATCAGGTCGACCTCGCGCGTCACGTCGGGCCGCCACCCCGGCACCTGCACGGCGAGCCGGCCCTCCTTCGGGGCGACGAAGAACCCGACTGCCGTGAGCGTGCGCTCGATCTCCGCGCGCTCGATCGCGACGCCCAAGAGCGCGCTCACGCGCTCGGGGCGCAGGAACACCGCCTGCTCCTGGCGCGGCTCAGGCCAGAGATCGAGCGGCGCCGCGCGCACCACCCCCCCCGCCACCGCGACGATCAGCTCGATCGCGCGCGCGAGCGCCGCGGGCATGCCGAGCATATCGGTCCCGCGCTCGAAGCGATAACTCGACTCGCTCGACAGCTCGAGCGCCCGCCGGGTGCGCCGAATCCGCGTCGGCTGGAAGTAGGCGCACTCGAGCACGACGTCGGTCGTCGCGGCGCTCACTTCCGATGCAGCACTGCCCATGATCCCGGCCACGATCGCGGGACGCGTGGCGTCGCAAATCGCCACCATGTCGGCCGTGAGAGTCCGGGTGACCCCGTCGAGGGTCACGATCTTTTCACCCGGCCGCGCCCGCCGCACCACGACCGCCGGGCCCTCAAGCTTCGCCAAGTCGAAGGCGTGGAGCGGCTGGTTCAGCTCGAATAGGATGTAATTCGTCGCGTCCACGACGTTGTTGATGGGCCGCTGCCCGACGGCCGCGAGCCGGGCGGCGAGCCAGGCGGGGCTCGGGCCCACGCGCACCCCCCGAATCACCGCGATCATGTAGCGGGGGGCGCCCTCCGGGTCCTCGAGTCGCACCTGGACACCGTCCACCACGCCCGTCTGGGGCTGGCGCACCGCCTGCGGCGGTGCGCTCGGGGGCGGAGGCGCGCCAGGGATCGGAGGGAGCTTCACCGGGACGCCGAGCCACGCGGCGAGCTCGCGGGCGACGCCCTTGTGCCCGAGCAGGTCGGGGCGGTTCGCGGGGACGTCGAGCACGACCTGCTCGTCCGAGAGCCCCAGGGCGTCCACGAACCGGCTGCCCGGCGGCGCCTCCGTCTCGAGCTCCAAGAGGCCGGCGTGGTCGGCCCCGAGCCCGAGCTCCTTGGCCGAGCAGAGCATGCCGTTCGAGACGACGCCGCGGATCGCGCGCCGCTCGAGCTTCACGCCCCCCGGCAGCGTCGCCCCCACGGGCGCGTAGGGATAGGTCTTCCCCGCCTGGACGTTCGCGGCGCCGCATACCACCTCGACGAGGCCCCCGCGCCCCGCGTCCACCACACAGAGCGACAAGCGATCGGCGTTGGGATGCTTCTTCACCTCGAGCACGCGCGCCACGAGGACGTCCGCGAGCTCGCGGTGCAGCGGCACGACGGCGTCGACCGCCGCGGTGTGCATCGTCAGCCGCTCCGCCACGGCGCGCGCGTCGAGCGTCCGGCCGAGCAGCGCCTCGAGCCACCGGCGCGAGAGAATCACCGCACCCCCCCCGCGAACTGCGCGAGGAAGCGCACGTCGCTCTCGTAGAGCAGCCGGATGTCGGCGATCCCGTGGCGCACCATGGCGATGCGTCCGGGGCCCATCCCCCAGGCGAAGCCGGTGAAGCGCTCGGCGTCCACCCCGGTATTCTCGAGCACCGCCGGATGCACCATCCCCGAGCCCAGGATTTCCATCCACCCGGTCTGCTTGCACGTCCCACACCCCGCCCCCCCGCAGAGCGGGCACTGGACGTCCATCTCGGCCGAGGGCTCGGTGAACGGGAAGAACGATGGCCGGAAGCGGACCTTGGTCGCGCTCGTGAAGAACCGCCGGGCGAAGGTGGCGAGCGTCGCCTTGTAGTCGACAAAGGTGATCCCCTGGTCGACGGCGAGCCCCTCGATCTGCTCGAAGACCGGCGCGTGCGACGGGTCGAACGGATCGCGGCGGTACACCTGCCCGGGAATGACCACGCGCACGGGCGGCGGATAGCGCTCGAGCGTGCGGATCTGCACCGGCGAGGTGTGCGTGCGCAGGAGGACGCCGTCCGCGAGGTAGAAAGAATCCTGCGCGTCGAGCGCCGGGTGGTCGCGCGGGAAGTTCAGGGCGAAGAAGTTGTTGCGCTCCGTCTCCGCCTCCGGCCCCACGGCGCGCGTGAACCCCAGCTCCATGAAGATGGCGCAGATCTCGTCGACCACCTGGGTGACGAGGTGCAGCCCGCCCTGCCAGGTGGCGCGGCCCGGCAGCGTCAGGTCGAGCCCGACGGGGGTGGCGGCCGCGTGCTTGAGGGCCCGCTCACGCTCGGCGAACGCCGCCTCGAACTCGCGCTTCAGGGCATTCGCCGCGGCGCCGACGGCCTTCTTGGTCGCGGCGTCCAAGCTGGGGAGTTGTGCGAGGATCTCGGTGAGCGCGCCCGAACGCCGACCCAGGACGGCGGTCTTCAAGTCCTGCAGGCGGCGTTCGTCCGCGTCGGGAATCTCCTTCAGACGCTCCCGCAGCGCGGCGAGGGGTCGAAGGAGGTCGGGCATCGTCAGAGCGCCTGCTTCGCGACCTCCGCCAGCCGCTCAAACGCCATCGGGTCGCGGACGGCGAGATCGGCCAGCACCTTGCGATTGATCTCGACCCCGGCCTTCCGGAGCCCGTTCATCAGGCGGCTATAGGAGAGCTCGTGGAGCCGCGCCGCCGCGTTGATGCGCGTGATCCAGAGCCGGCGGAACTCGCCCTTCTTGCGCCGGCGGTCGCGGTAGGCGTACTTCTGCGCGCGCTCAACCGACTCTTTCGCCGCCTTCCACAGCTTCGAGCGCCCGCCAAAGTAGCCCTTGGCGGCCTTCATGATCTTATTCTTGCGCTTCAGACGGGCGACGTTGCTCTTGACGCGGGGCATGAGGCGCTCCTTACACCATCAGCAGGCGCTTCAGGCGCCGCTCGTCGGCGTGCGACACGAGCGTGCCCTTGCGCAGGTGCCGCTTCCGCTTGGGGTGCTTCTTGGTCAGGATGTGACTCTTATAGGCCCGGTGGCGACGCAACCGGCCCGTCCCCGTCAGGTGCACCCGCTTGCGCAGCGCCCGCTTCGATTTCTGTTTGGGCATAGCGTTTTCGGGGGCCGGCGGCGCCACACGGCACCCGGGCCACCCCACCCCATTCCGTCCGCGGTTCGTCTCTCGCCGACCCCCTATTTGGGCGCCAGCACCATCGACATGTTGCGGCCTTCGAGCTTCGGGTCCTGCTCGATCTTCGCCACGTCCTTGAGCTCGGTCGCCACCCGGTCGAGCACCTCGCGCCCGAGCTCGATGTGGGCCATTTGGCGGCCCCGGTACATCATCGTCACCTTCACCTTGTTGCCGTCCTGCAGGAACTCGCGCGCGTGCCGCGTCTTAAACGCGAAGTCGTGCTCGTCGATCCCGGGGCGGAACTTCACTTCCTTCAAGTGGATGACGTGCTGCTTCTTCTTCGCCGCCCGCGCCGCCTTCGCCTGCTCAAACTTGAACTTCCCATAGTCCATAATCTTCGCGACCGGGGGTCGCGCGAGCGGGGCCACCTCGACCAAATCGAGCCCCCGCTCTTGTGCCGCTGCGAGCGCTTCCTCGACGGTCAACACGCCGAGCTGCGCTCCGTCCGGGGCAATCACCCGGATCGGACTGATCCGGATCTGCCGGTTCACCCGGATGCGCGGCGCCTTATTGTTCGTGCTTTCGATCGCCAGGTGGTGATCTCCTCCTGAGGCCCGGTAATGAAAAAGCGGACTCCAACCGCCTCTGGAATCCGCTGCGACTGCTCCCCCCGGCCGCGTCGTCCCCCCCATGCGGGAGACCGACTTCGACCCAGAAGAACCGTCTCTCGGAAACCCTGGAGCACTCTGCGCGACGTGCGCGACAAGAGGCGGCGGGTGTGGCGCCTCGCGGCGCCCGCTTACCGTATTGTCGCGCCAAGTTAGCCGAGCTTGACCGCGTCCACAAGCCCGAACCCCTTCCCCTCGCGCCCCAACCGCCCCGCGATCACCGCGGGGTCGTGCTCGAACAGGAGCAGCCACCCCTCCGCCTCCGCCCGCGCGTACAGCCGGCGCTTCGACTCGAGCGTCACGAGCGGCTCCAGGTCGTAGCCCATGATCCAGGGGAGCGGCAGATGCGCGCTCGTCGGCACCAGATCGGCGAGAAAACAGCAGCGCTCGCCCGCGCTCTCCACGAGGACCGACTGGTGAAACGGCACGTGCCCCGGGGTGGGAAGACAGCGCACCCCCGCCACCACCTCCGCCTCCCCGTCCAGGAGGGTGAAGCCGAGTGATTCGAAGTTGAGGGGCCGGTAGCTCGCGGCCGTCCGTTCGTTCGTGTGACCGGCGAAGGCGAGCTCGCCGCGCTGCACCACGTAGCGGGCTTTGGGGAAGCTGGCTTGGATGTCGCCGCCCGCGCTGCGGAAGGTGTTCCCACCGGCGTGATCGAAATGCAGATGGGTGTTGATCACGAGGCGCACGTCCGTGGGCGCGTGGCCGAGCCCCGAGAGCGCGTCCTCGAGCGCGGTGCGGCCGTCCCGCCCTTCATTCTGCACGCCGTAGATGTCCTTGAACTTGGCGTCTTCCTTGTTCCCGAGCCCCGTGTCCACGAGGACGAGCCCGTCGTCGTGCTCGATCAGGAGGCAGCGCAGGGCCAAGGGAATCCGGTTCCGCTCATCGGGCGGGATGCGGGTTTGCCAGAGCGGCTTCGGGACGACCCCGAACATCGCCCCGCCGTCCAAGCGCTGCAGCCCACCCTCGAGCGCATGACAGCGCAGCCGGCCGACCGTGAACGTGGTATGCGTCAGCGTAGTGGGCATCGGGAACAAGGGAGGGAGGGAGGGCGGGCAGCGGCCCCGGACCCTCAGCTCACACGTCGTCGCGCCGCAGCGGGAGGGTCATGCAGCGCGGGCCCCCGCCCCCCCGCACGAGCTCGCTCCCCTCGATCGCGATCACGGCGCGCCCGTCGTCGGCCACGCGCTCGTCACCTTCGAGCAGGTCGGAGGCGCGGATCGTGCGGAATCCGGCGTGCTCGAGCTCGCGCAGCGTGGCTTCGTTGCGAGCGTAGGTGATCGTCACGCCGGGCCGCACCGCGATGAAGTTGCAGGCCGAGGACCACTGCTCGCGCTCCTGGCGGGCGCGCTCGTTCCCGCCGCAGAACACCGGCTCCAAGGGGTGGCCGACGGCCTGGAGCGCGGCGAAGAAGTTCGGCATCTCCTTCACGCCCTTGGACCGCTTGCGTCGATGCAGCACCGCGAGGCGCTCCGCCCCCACGAAGTGCGGCGGATAGATACAGCAGAGCTCGCGATCGAGCTGCGTGAAGATCATGTCCAGATGGATCGCCGTGCGCTCATCCGGCAACACCACCACGAGCACGTCCGTCACGCCACAGCGCTCGAACACCAGGTCGCACAGGTGGTCCAAGGCCGCGGGACTCGAGCGCTCGCTGAAGCCCAAGAGGAGGAGATCGGGGCGCAAGGGATGCACGTCGCCCCCCTCCAAGGTGTAGTTGTTGCGTTTCTCCTCCGAGCCATCGTAGAGGATCCCGGCGTTCTCGAGGCAGGGATGGTAGCGAAACAACGCCTTGATCAAGAGCTCCTCGGTCCAGCGCACGCCGTAGCGCATCGAGCCGATGATCGAGTGCTCGCCGATCACGATCCCGACGTCGCGCGTGAAGAAGAGGTTCGGAAGCGGCGGGAGGGCGTAGGCCGACTCGTTCAGGGCGCGGGCGATCGGCCCCGCCTCCTCGAGCGCCCCCTCGATCATGAGCGACACGAGGGCCGCCGGAGCGAGGCTCTCGAGCTGCTTCGCGAGCGCGTCGGACGGCACCACCTCGAGCGCCCGGGTCACGAGAAACTCCCGCACGTCGGGCTGCGCCGCGAGCTCCGTGAGGAGGGTGCCCACTTCGTACACCTGCGCGAACCGCTCGAGCACGGCCACCAGGTGCCGGTGCTCGCGCTGGGCGAGCTCCAAGTCGATGATGTCGTCGTACAGGTAGGCTTCGCGATTGCCGGGCGTGACGGCGACGAGCTCGCGCCCGGGCGTGTGCACGAGCACCGCCCGCAACGCCCCGATCTCGGAGGTGACATGGACGCGCGCCATGCGCCGAAATCTAGTGGGACCGAGCTACCGTGCTATGCAACCACCCGGTGCGCGCCGCCCGACGCGCGACGCGGGTTCAGGCGAAATCGCGTGCCCTCAAACGTCGAACGCAGCCGCCACCGTGCGGGCAGCGCAACTCGGGGAATGCGGCGCGGCCATGCTGCGAGGTAGTCATCGGTCAGAGCGCTTGCGACCACTGTCTCCGGGGGCTAGGGTTGAGGACCCTTCTCGGAAGGCCAGCCCTGGCACGCCCTGCGGCTCCCCCTGACTGCCCCGCGATATCCAAAACCGATCTCCGCCCGGGAGACGTGCTGCTGTCCTACGGCAGCGACTCCGACTGGATCGACCGCGTCATCGTCAAGCTGGACGACGGCATCTACTCCCATGCGGCCGTTTGGGACGGCGAGTGCGTCGTAGAGGCGACGACTCGCGGAGTCTTGCGCACAACCCTCGAGGACGAGGAGACGCAGCAGTACCTCGATGCGTACCGGTGGCAGCCATCGCCCCCGAACGGGCACGTATTAGGCGATACCGACTATCCGTCTGAGCCAGTCACGCACGAGGCCGATACGATCGCGGCCTCGGGTGCCAAGTACTCCTATCACAAGCTGATGCTTGCCGCACTCGTGATCGGCGTCAGCAAGGTTCCACCAGACCCGATCACCCGAACGTTTGTGCGAAAGGTTCTGAACCAATTCGCCAAGTGGGTTCTCGCGCTCGAGAAGGATGGCAAGCGCGGCATGACGTGCACGGAGGTTGTGTCCACGACTTTTTGGGACGCGTCGCCCCAGAGACGCTACGCCATCAATATTCGTGTCGACGGCTCGCGGGACAGTGAGGCGATCCGGGCAGTCGCGGGGGGCCCGCGCGGTCAGCTGGCTAGGAGAGCGGTATCGGGTTACGAGCGCGACAAGCGGAAGTGTCTGGCCCTGTTTCTCAAGGGGGCTTCGAGCTTATCGCGTGACACCCTCAGACGCTGGGGGGAGGCGCAGGCCGATGCCTTGAAGCTCGGTCCACGCGTCACACAGGGGGGCGGGCCTGACGTTCCGCTTGCGTGCGTCACTCCACGCGACCTGCAACGGAGTCCAGATCTCAAGTGCATCGGTCGTTTGCCCCACCGCCCCGGGGCGGCGTCGTCCGATACGACGCCTGCTGATCTCTCGCGAGTATTGGGGAGGCTGTAAGCTGGCGGACGCTTAGGGGAGCGGGGCCGCCATTTACCCCAACGTGACCGCCGGGTGGGCGCCGGATCGCACCTTGAGTCCCGGCGGGGGGGCCGCGGCTTCGAGCCGCTCATTCAACGCCCCTTCCTCCAACTCGGCGGCCGTCAGACAGGGGACCCCGGTGCACGTCTCGACCTCGCGTCGCGCGAGCGCGCTGCGCGAGACGATCCCGGAGACCGCCCTTGGGGTAATGCCCATGCGGCTGAGCAGGGCGGCGGCCCCGAGCACCCCGAGGGCGTCGGTCGCCGCCAGGAGCCACGCATCGACCGTCGCGGTGAAGCGCGTGCTCGCCAGCAGGGCGGCCGTTTCCCCTTGAACGATCCCGTCGGCGATCTCGACCACGACCCAGGCGGCGCCTTGGGCCGCGGCATGATGGACCAGTCGGCGATAGACGCTGAGTAGCTCGTCGAGGGAACAGAGGTAGGTCGAGGGCAGGCCGCCGTCCACGAAGTCCAGGGCGGCGCAGGCCCCGGCGTCGCGCATCGTGAACGTATCGCGTCCCGCCGCCGTCCCCGTCAGCTTGATGCCCGCGACGGGGATGCCCCATCGGCGCAGCCCGAGGATTACGCTCCGCGCTGTGTGGGTCTTGCCCGCGTCCATCGCGGTGCCGACCACGACGGCGACCCGCGGCCGGACCCCCTCGCCCCAGGGTACGTCGGGGAGGGCGAAATCCTGGAGCCGCAGCCGCACCCCGCTCGCGTCGGCCAGCGCCCCCTCGATGTGGAGCTTACTCGGCTCGGGGATGCTCTCGTGCCGGCTCGCGACGAGCCCGCAGAGGCCGCCGACGGACAGGAGATCGCAGCGCTCGCCGTCCGAGCCCGCATACCCCTCGAATTGCAGCGTGGCGTAGCGATTCCCGAAAACGACGGCCATGAAGTCCCCCGGATGCAGGCCGCACCGACGGCCGGTGGCCAGGTCGAGGGCCACATTCTTCCCGATCGACTCGACGCGCGCGAGGACGATGTCCCCCACGAGCGGGGGCTCCGGGCGCGGCAGCAGCCGGCGCAGACTCGAGGCGGGCACCCGGCGCAGGGCGTACGAGACGCGCATGACACTGCGGATGGGCTCGAGCAACAGCTCTCCCACGCCCGGGCCTTCGGTGGATTGGTGCTCCATGGCAGTGCCTTTGAGTGGAGTGATCCAGCAGGGCGGTCACACTCGACCGCGCGCCGTGGGCCCGACCAGAGGGCACATGGCTAGAGGTGATAGCGCCAACCCGCGTAGACGCGGGTGCGCGTGTAATCGGTGATTTCGCCGGTGAGGCTCGGGACGAGCGAGCGCGTGACCTTCTGCGTTTCGACGTCCGCGCCGACCGTGAACTGCACCTGCGGCCGCAGGCGAGCGCTCAGTTCCACTGCCGCCCAGTCCCGCCGGTCCCGACGCGAATTGTTATAGACGTCGTAAGGTTGGCTGGAGGGAAAGCTGCGCCAGCGATGCTGGTAGTGCACCCCGAGGGCAAGCCCGGGCGCCAGTTCTGCACGCAGCCCGAGGAGGAGCTGCTGCTCGAGGCGGGAAAAGTCGACCAGTTGCACCGTGCGCACGCGCAGGTCCACGGCCGTGCCGTCACCGTTGAAGTCGCGATTGAAATCGGGCTCGTTTACGACGAGCACCGCCGAGTCCGGGGTGCTCCGTAACGCGGCGTGCGTGTACCCGACGTCGAGCCCGAGGGACCTCGTGAAGTCGAGCGTGAGCCCCCCGACGAACTCCGGCCCCCGATAGCTGCGGTACGAAAGGGGCGCCGCATACGTGCGCGTGACGCGGCCCACCTCAAGCTCGACAGCGGCGCCTAGCGGCTCAGTGGCCGTCGAGCGGATCAGCCACTGGCGATACCCCAAGAGCACGCGGGCGTCGCTATAGGTCCCGGCAGCATAGATGCGCTCGTTCGACTCGATGCTGCCGTCGCCGTTCGAGTCGACGGCATCGGCCATGAAATTGCGATAGAAGTAGCTGGGGACGAACCGGCCCCGCAGTTGCAGACGGCCGTGATGAGGGAACGCCTGCGCGATGGCGAAACCGAGCTCGGCGTTCCGACGCCGGGCGTTCAGCGCGTAGAAGTCGTAGCGACCGTCCGCGCGCACGGACAGCGGTCGGCCGAGGAGCCCCGGGCCCTCAACGCCAAGGTCGACCCGCGCTACCGTGATGTAGTCGTTCGCCCTCTGCATGTCGGCAAAGCGCGTTGTGGGCGGGGCGGCGGCCGTCAGCGTATCCAACCCCACCTTTGCGGCGTCGCTGAGCTGGAAGACGTTGTTGTTGCTCTCCTCTTCGAGCGCCAACGACCCGATCGCGTGCCACACCTTGCTGGCGTGGTGCTTCGCGGGCGATGCCGGCTGCTGGGCAGCGAGCGTGGGGGCCGCGAGCACGGCTAAGGCGACGAGGAGCCACCGCGGCACGAGGTGACAACGACAGGTCATGAACGACGCTCCGGGCGAACGAGATCGCCGCTCCGTAGGGACCGGCGCGTCACCCCTCGGGCAAGCGGTGTGCCGCTCTGAGGAGCTCGTGCTGCGGACGGTCGAGCAGCAAGCGCCGCTCGGCGTGGTATGAAATGGCGCACCCCTTGTCTCGAAACACGGCAACCCCCGGCGTGATCGCTCACACCGGGACGCCGCGCAGTAACCGCACCTGCGGGCGTCAGCCTCCCGATGGCGCCGCTCCCGGCGACGGGCGTCGGCAACCCGTCGTGCGTGGGTTCAGTTCTTGCGTAGGTCGGCACCGCCGCGGCAGCCCTGGCGGGGCCGTGGATTGAGCAACCCACTCTGTTCCATGAGCCCAGTGGAGCGCAGCTGGAATGAGATCGTTACAGCAGTGGGCGCGTGTGCGGACCGAGATCCCCTGTGGCCTCCGTCGGGGCGCGTGGTACCGGGTCCGGCGGCTGCTCGCCCGCGAAGTCGTCCTCGAGGTTCATGGCCAGCCCCGCACGCTGCCCC